>CAYIOH010000627.1:0-2673 GCA_964364975.1 uncultured Bifidobacteriaceae bacterium | reverse complement strand
GGAGAGGAAGAGAAAAGCGTAGCCTCGAAATCTTTGTCGAAAATGCGCGAACCTTCGTCATTATATTACAGATTTGATTTGCCAGAGAGGCGCTGACGTGGAGAGATCGCCATGCGGGAAGCGGCACGGGTGGGAACGTCCAACACTCGCTTACTTCAAATTCTGCGGATTGAGCGGCTTCAAATCCTTCGGCAGGAAGATGCCGTTTTTGCGGATCAATTCGCCGTCGAACCAGATCTCGCCGCCGCCCCAGTTCTTGCGCTGGATGAGCACCATGTCCCAGTGTACCGCGCTCCGATTGCCGTTATCGCAATCCTCATACGCCTGGCCGGGCGTGAAGTGCAGCGAGCCGGCGATTTTTTCGTCGAACAAGATGTCGCACATCGGATTCAATATGTAGGGATTGAACCCCAGCGAGAATTCGCCCACGTAACGCGCACCCGCGTCGGTGTCGAGAATTTGATTGAGCCGCTTGGTGTTGTTTGCCGTGGCTTTGACGACCTTGCCGTCTTTGAATTCAAGCCGCACGTTTTCGAACTTGGTGCCGGAATAAATCGTTGGCGTGTTGAACTGGATGAAGCCGTTCACGGAATTCTTCACCGGGCAGGAATAAACCTCACCGTCAGGAATGTTGCGGTCGCCCTTGCACATTTTCGCGCCGATGCCTTTGATGCTGAACGTGAGGTCCGTGCCCGGCGCTTTGAGATGGACGCGGTCGGCGCGGCGCATCCGGCGTTCGAGCGGGATCATCGCGCGGGCCATCTTTGCGTAGTCCATCGTGCAGACGTCGAAATAGAGGTTCTCGAATGCCTCGGTGCTCATGCCCGCACTTTGCGCCATGCTCGGCGTGGGCCAGCGCAAAACGCACCAGCGCGTTTTGTTCACGCGATAGTTGAGGAGGGGCCGCGTGATGCGCGAGAAAAGCGCCATGCGGTCGGAGGGCACGTCGGAATTCTCGCTCACGTTGCCCGCGCCACGAATGGCAATATAGACCTGCACTTTCTTCATGCGCGCCAACTCCAAATCGCGGAGCAGCGCGGCGTGTTTGTCGTTCGTGCCGAGCAGCAGCTCGCGGCTGACGCGGGTGTGGCGCACCTCGACGAGCGGCGTGCCACCCGCGGCGCGCACGGCGCGGACGAGTTCGATGGTGAATTCATCCGGCACGTCAATCATGTCGAGCAACGTGCGGTCGCCTTGCTTGACGCGGGTGGAATAGTTGATGAGAAGTCTGGCCAGTTTGGTGTAACGTGGATCGGTCATAATGCAGCGTCAGACTAAGCGTGCTGCGGCGTTTGTCGAGTGTGGATGGAATAGTTGAGTTTAACGCTCGCGGCCACTGCGGACGTCTGCGTTCGGATGGAGGACGGCGCTCAGTCCGGCGGTATTACCCATTTTGTTTTGGCTTTTCATCGTTCATTCGAGGTAGGCTCTGCCGGCTTTTGAAATGAATCTTGTCGAGCAAGTCAAACAGGCCGGCGTGGTCGGCGCGGGCGGCGGTGGTTTTCCCACGCACGTCAAGCTCGCCGCCAAGGCCGACACCGTCATCGCCAACGGGGCCGAGTGCGAACCGCTCCTGCACAAGGATGCCGTCATCATGGAGGAGAACGCCACCGAACTCGTACGCGGCATGCAGCTCGCCATGGAAGCCGTCGGCGCGAAAGACGGCGTCATCGGCATCAAGGCCAAGAAGAAGCACGCCGTTGAAGCCGTCACCGGTGCGTGCAAAGGCACGAACGTCCGTGTCCAGTTGCTTGGCGACTACTATCCCGCCGGCGACGAATATGATTTGGTTTTCAACGTCACGGGCCGTTTGATTCCGCCCACGGGCATCCCGATTCAAGTTGGAGTGGTGGTGAACAACGTCGAAACGTTCGTCAACATCGCTGCCGCGGCGGACGGAAAGCCGGTCACACACAAGATGCTCACCATTGCCGGCGCGGTGCGTTCGCCCGTGACGCTGCGCGTGCCAATCGGCACGACGTATCGTGACTGCCTCGCCGCTGCGGGCGGTTTGACGACCGACGATCCGGTGCTCGTCATCGGCGGCTTGATGATGGGCCAGAACACGGATGATCTCGACACCCCAATCACCAAAACCGCCACGGGCGTCGTGATTTTGCCGCGCAGCCACCACGTCATTGAGCGCAAACTTAAACCGAACAAAGTGCAGGCCAAGATCGGCAAGTCGGCGTGCGACCAATGCCGCTACTGCACGGAGTATTGCCCGCGCTTCCTGCTTGGCTACGCGGTCGAGCCGCACCAGGTCATGCGCAGCCTCGCCTTCACGGCCACCGGCGCGGAGTATTTCAACCAGTGGGCCTCGCTCTGTTGTTCGTGCGGACTTTGCACGCTCTACGCCTGCCCGGAGGAGCTTTATCCGAAGGAGGCCTGCGACGATGCCAAAACCGAGATGCGCCGCGCGAACCTGAAATGGAGCGGTCCGACCGAGATGAAGCCGCATGCGATGCACGATGGCCGTCGTGTCCCGATCAAAACGCTGACGAAGAAACTCCACGTGCAGGATTACGATCTGCCCTCGCCGCTTCGGACTGACGGCGTTTCACCGAATCGCCTCGTATTGCCGCTCAAGCAAAGCGCCGGCACGGCGTGTCTGCCGAAAGTGCGCGTCGGCGATCGCGTGAGTGCCGGCCAGATCATTGGCGAACCGGCGCC
>CAYIOH010000626.1:0-2680 GCA_964364975.1 uncultured Bifidobacteriaceae bacterium | reverse complement strand
TTCATTTCGATGGGGGTCGGTTCGGGTTTGTTCGGTGTTGAGTTGTCATTCAAAACGGCAGCGGTTCGAGTTCGTGGTAATCTGGGGGTGGTTGGAACAGCTTTCCATCCTCGTCCTTGATTTTCTCCGGCGTGACGGCGGTCACTTCAAAACGCAGGCGCTCCGGGCCGTTCTCGAACTTCAACACCGCCCGGAGTGGAAACAGTTTCTTCGTTCGCAGCATCTCCGACCATTGCTCCTCGATCAGGCGCGGGCCGAAGCGCGACGGTTGGTTTGGCAGCCACGCCTGAAACGGCAGCAGTTTGTCCGTTGCCCAAATCTCCATCACCTCGCCGCGCTGCTTGAGTTCGTAGCGGGCGCAGGTGTAGCCGAGCAGATTCGTTTTCTCGCCCGTGGCTTTGAGTTCGGCTTTTTCCATCGGCATCATGGGCATCATCGGCATCGCGGGCATGGCGGGCATGGTGCCGAGGCCCGCAGCCGCTTGCGGACCGACACCCGCCGGCAGTTGCGGCATCTGCGGCATCTGCGGCCGCGCGGGAACACCGGGGAGATTGGTCGGGCCAACGGTTGCCGTGGCGGTAGGCATCTTGCCTGCCGTAGAGCTAGGCACGATGCCCGGCGAAACTGCGGCGCGATTGTCAACGCCTGGCGCCAGGCCAAGCGCAGGGCCGGGTGGCAAGCTGCCGCCCTCACCGGCAAGCGGGCCGCGCGGGCCGCCCGCCGCCACATTCTTGAGCCGGACGAAACTGCGGTTGTGCGGGAACATCAGCGTGATCGCGCCGGTGTCGCGGGCGACGATGTTTTTGGCGTGCGGCCAGTTGGTTTCCGCGCGCTCAATGCGGAGCTGATTCGTGCCGACGGTATAATAAAAGTTCTGGGTGTCATCGCCGCGCGTGAGCGTGGCTTGGATGCGCCCCTCGAAGGCGAAGACGGTAGTGGGAGAGAGCTGAAGCATCACGAGCGCGCTCAGGCCGAGCAGAAATGGTTGGAACTTGGATTTCATGGAATTTGCATTATTGACGGCGTGCATCATTGACCGCGACTTGCGCCCACGGTCTTTCGTTCCAAAACCGTTTGGTCGGCCAGCAGATAATTCCGCAGCGCGGCGGCGTGATTGAATTCAGCGTCGCGCGCGGCGAACAGCAACGTCACCTGCCCTCGCCGGGCGGCGGCGAGAATCGGCCGTAACGCCGGCGCGCGTTGGTCCAGTTCGGCAAAATATCGCCGCCGGAATTCCGGCCAGCGGGCGGGGTCGTGATGAAACCAGCGGCGCAAACCATCGGTGGGCGCAACTTCCTTGAACCAGCCGTCGAGCCGCAGCGACGCTTTCTTCACGCCGCGCGGCCAGAGGCGGTTCACGAGGAATCGCGCGCCGTCGTTTGGCGCGGACGGTTCGTACACACGCTTGATCCGAATCGTCAGCTTGTCCGGCTGCGCGTCGGTTTCGCCATTCACCAGCGCCGCCCAGCGTCCGAAAACCGCGCGGCCAATGGTGTGCAGACCCGGCAAATACTCGGCCACGCCGTGAAGCGTGTGGCGTTCATTCAAACCGGCCTCGCGCAATTCGCGCCGGAAAGTGCGGGTCATCCGTTGAATGATCCGCTCCGTCACTTCGAGGTGGAAAAGAAAACCATAGGCCAAATCGCCATGACGAAACGCCTGGCAGTCCGTCAGCTTGGACCACGCGAGCGGCGTGGCGGCGCGCGGCAGTTCAAAGACGTCGCCGTGCCAGTGATATGCGACAAAGCTTTCCGGCAAACCGTGCCACAGAACGTCGTGGGCGGCGACCCGGCCCAACGTGACCGGATGCCAGCCGATTTCCTTTTGCTTGCCGCGCGTAACTGGCACGCCGAGCGCGGCGGCCAGGAGTTGGCTGCCTAGACACACGCCCAAGATCGGTTTCTCTTCCTTCAAGGCGTCTTGGATCAAATGGAACTCGGCCTGCAAGAATGGATACTGCTTCTGCTCATCCACGCCCATTGGCCCGCCCATGACGACCAACCCAGCACGGCTGCCCATTCGTCGCGGCACGCGGTCTCCCTTGAAAGGCCGAATTGGCTCGATGCCGATGCCGCGGGCCTTGAGCATCTCGGAGATCAGCCCCGGGGGTTCCACGGCCACGTGTTGGATGGCGTAAACCGTTGTCTTGGACATTGCTGACATTTTCACTTCGCTCCAGCCCGATAGCCGGCAAGCGGCCAGGTTCAATACAGATCGTCGAGTTCGGCATAAGATTACCGCATTGCCGGCTTTAGACTTTGACCTGCGTCAAACATTTCAACCACGGAACACGGCCCATCCGTTCCACCGGACTTCGCCCGCCGGGGCCGGGCGCGAGAAAACTGTCTGCCGATCCTGGCAGGATCAGACGATGTGCGGACCAGGTTTCTCCTATCACCCGGTTTGTTCCTGACGAACGAAAGCCCACTCGCTTCGATCACGGTGAATGGCAAGTCGTGAAGGAAGTTCAAGGGCAAATGGGTGGAGTTACCCGTAAGAGTTGGTTCGGCGAAGGTGGTTGCCACATTTCGCGCCCAGTGATATGACAAGCGCATGTACTTTATGAATAAGCCTACCCTTCTCCTCCTCCTGGTAGCCGCGCTTTCAGCTCACACCGACGCCGCGGAAACTAACCGCACGGTGCGCTTCCACGCCGCGACACCGCGTGAAGCCGTCCGCT
>CAYIOH010000625.1:0-2682 GCA_964364975.1 uncultured Bifidobacteriaceae bacterium | reverse complement strand
ATATAGCATAAAATAACGCGATGTGTAGACTAAATTGCTGACTTATGAGTAATACATCGCCCCTGGGCGAAAGATAGTCAAGGAGAATGGGTTGTAAAAGAAGAAGATCACGCATGGGGTCAGCCACCTTCCGCAAAGGTGCTCAACCAACTAGCGGATGAGATCTTCCAAGCTGCAGTTGAATTGAACGCCGCCCGACTTCACGGTTTTATCAAGGGGGCTATCAGTGATTCGCGGGTATGAACACCCAGCCTATTTCGCTCTGCGCGACATGCTGCTGCCCAAGCTCATCTCCGGTGAATTGCGGGTGAAAGACGCGGAACGAACCGTTCGGTATCCGACGACATGAAGCTGCTGAGCGTCACAATCCACAACTTCCGTAGTCTCCTTGACCAGGAGATCACTCTCAAGAGCTACAGCTTGCTTGTTGGCCCCAACAATGCCGGAAAGAGCAGTGTCATTGACGCCATCCGTGCCTTCTACGAGAAAGACGGGTTCAAGTTCAAGAAAGAGAATGACTTTCCGTTTATTGGGACCGCAGATCAGGAGTCATGGATCGAGCTGGTCTTCTCGCTGACGGATGGGGAGAGCGAGTCCCTCGCCGATGACTACAAAGTGCCTGCGAAGCTGCTGCGCGTCCGCAAGTACTTTCAGACGGCAGGCAAGACACATGATGGCAAACCCGCAGCGGGTTCGATCTTCGGCTACAAGAGCGATGGCACTCTGTCGAGCGAGCCATTTTATGGCGCCAAGAACGTCCAGAGCGGAAAGTTTGGCGACTTGGTGTACATTCCGGCGATCAGCAAAGTAGACGAGCACGCAAAGCTCAGTGGCCCTTCAGCTCTTCGCGATTTATTGACAGACATCATGACCGATGTCGTGGAGGCTGGGAAAGCCTACGGCGACTTCTCTGCCAGTGTACAGAAGTTCTCGGACTCCATCCGCGACGAAAAGACTGGGGATGATCGCTCTCTATCAGGATTCGAGGATGAACTGAATGCACTACTGAAGCCTTGGGATTCTGAGTTTAAGCTCAAGTTTCCACCGCCATCAGCGGCCGAAATTATCAAGTCTATGCTTGGCTGGGACTTGTTCGACCAGTTCCACGGCAAGGCTCAAGGTATCGACTACTACGGGTCTGGATTTCAACGGCACTTCATCTACTCACTTATCCAGCTTGGCTCGAGGTACGTGGGAAAGAAGGCCACCAAGAAGACCAAGGACTTCACTCCATCCCTAAATCTCGTTTTGTTTGAGGAACCTGAGGCGTTCCTGCACCCACCTCAACAAGAAATCCTGGCTCGGAGCCTCATGGCTGTGGCCTCATCAGGACATTGGCAGGTAGTCTGTGCGACACATTCCTCGCACTTCGTCAGCAAGAACGCGGCAGATATTCCCGCCGTGGTTCGTCTTTGCCGAAGCGCGGGAACGTGTGAGGCGTTCCAGATCGACGAAGCTGTATGGGCTGAGATCGTGGATGCCAATCAAGCAATCACGGTAATCGCGAAGAAATATCCGAAGATGGCGAAAAAACTTCATGAAGATGACTCCAAGCCAGAAATGGAGGCGGTGAAGCACTTCCTTTGGCTTAACCCTGATCGGTCCAGCGTGTTTTTCGCAAATCACGTTTTGCTTGTGGAGGGTGCGACCGAGGTTGCCCTTGTCAATCGGCTTGTTGGCGACGGAAAGATTGCGAACGCAGACTGTGGCCTTTACGTTCTCGATTGTATTGGGAAGTACAATATCCACCGCTTCATGAATCTTCTCAGCCGACTTGGAGTTTCGCATGCAGTGATTCACGACGACGATAACAGTAAAGACGAACACGTTGATATTAACGAGCTGATCAAGGAGTCGAAGCACGAGACGCTGACGCTGTGTGTGAAGCAGATAGCAGGCGACTTGGAGACAATGCTTGGAGTACCTCCTGCCGGATCTGACCACCGTAAGCCTCAACACATCCTGTACCAGTACGATTCCGGCAAGATCGATCCTGCGAAAGTCCATGATTTCTGCTCGCTTGTTGAGGCTTGCTTGCCTGTGAAGGCCTCGAAAATATCAGTTGTTGTGCTACCTGTGGTAGACGCATGAGTGGCTTCACCGAATCCATCGTCGAAGACGCCGCTCTCGCCTGGTTGGATAGTCTGGGCTACGCCGTGCTCCACGGCCCTAACATCGCAGCCGGCGAGACTGGTGCCGAGCGCAGCGACCCCAACTATCGTGATGTGGTGTTGGAGCGGCGGTTGCGACAGATGCTTGGGAACCTCAATCCAGACCTGCCCGCCGAAGCTCTGGAAGATGCCTATCGCAAGCTGACGCGAAGCGATGCGCCGTCGCTGGTCGAACGCAACCGTGCCGTGCATCGCATGCTCGTGAACGGAGTCACGGTCGAGTACCGTCGGCCGGACGGATCGATTGCAGGCGCACAGGCGCGGGTGCTTGATTTCGATCAACCCGACAACAACAACTGGCTGGCCGTCAACCAGTTTACTGTGGCCGAGGGCCAACATACCCGCCGTCCCGACGTGGTGCTGTTTGTGAACGGGCTTCCGCTCGGCGTCATCGAGCTGAAGAACCCGGCGGATGAGAACGCCACCATCTGGAGTGCGTATCAGCAACTCCAAACTTATCAGGCGCAGATTCCCTCGCTCTTCGCGACTAACGCGGCGCTGATCGTCTCTG
>CAYIOH010000624.1:0-2691 GCA_964364975.1 uncultured Bifidobacteriaceae bacterium | reverse complement strand
CCATTGAATTGTAACCAATTACTGTTGTGGAACTTATAGCCGGCCACTTGTGGAATCCCGTTGGGATTCTCAAATGGCAGGCGACGCGGCGGGCTCAAGCGTCTGCAACGGATCCGGCACGATACCGGCGCAAACGACGATTGGGTATGCGGTGCTCATAAAATCTCAGATGAGGGTAAAACCTGTCAATGCAGCATAAATTGAAGGTGACTACGCGTGGCAGAATTCAGGTGTCGAGCGAGAATATCCACCTTGGTAGAAGGATTTCCATCACCACCAGTGGTTTCGTGATGCCTACGGCAACGTTCTGCGTGCAAAACGGCCGTGGGCAATTTCTCAAGAAACTTGGACGTAGGCGTTAGCCCTTTTGCATAGTCGTTCCAGTGTCGCTTCAATCGCTCAACCACCGTGTCGCAATCTGCGAACTGCGCAGTGGTGTATTCTTCGTGAAGCAGCAGCCAATACTCAAAGCATGGGTCAGACAATGCAAACTGGATGCCAGCCGCTTCCTTCAACGCCATTGCTGCAACTGCAAGTTTTCTGCGTTCATCGTGCGGCTTTTCCAAATCAAACACCACCCACACTTCGTCATAGGCGATGGCGACTCCTTTCCTTGCCATTCTCTTGCGTTCGTCGCGAAGTTGAATTGCCTCTCGCATGAGCGTCAAAGGATCAGTTCCTTCGGGATGCAGGATCTGCACGTCCGTTGCTGCAATCTGGAGATGGTTTCGCAGAGCGATGAAATAATTTGGCTCTGTCTTCTCGCCTTCGGTTACTATGAGGAATGCCTTACCCGATAAAGGGAATCGGGGTCTTCCTCGGCGAAAAGCAGCAGGTCCTCGCACGAATGACTTCGGGCGGCTCATAGCTTCAAACCTTCCGGCAGGAACGGAATCGCTCCGTAACGACCCGCCAGATAGCCCTTGGCCAATGCTTCATCTTTGCGCGGCTGATAATCAGTCAGCGGGTAGAGATGTGTCGCACCTCCTGGAGTTTTTTCCGTGAACCAAATCTGATCCCGCCGCATTAGCGCACTATCGAAGAGCACTGGATTGTGAGTCGTGAAGACGACTTGTGCGCCTTTGGGATTGTTGGTGCTGCAAAAAAGAAGTTTGAGCAGTTCTTTCACCAGAACTGGGTGCAAGCTGGTTTCAATTTCATCGACGAAAACAGTGTATCCATTGTCCAGGATATCCGCCCAAGGACCGACAAGAGAAAAGAATCGACGAGTTCCAGCGGACTCTTCCTCTTCGAAATCCAAGGCCACAGGATCGATTCCATCAGCTTTGTGCGTCAGGTTGATCTCAATCCCCTTAGTTTCTTTCAATGCTCCCCCTGCTTCCATTTCAGCTAACATCGCAGGAGGAAGACTCTTCCTGAACTCCTCTAAAGAAATTTCCACCTCCTTGATCTTTGCGTCCGTCACACCAATATCCGCACTCTTGAGCAGATTTAGAATGCGATCATGATAGTTTGGCTTCACGATCAGGTCCGCCGTAAAGGTGGGATGAAGCATCGCGTCTGCACTCAGGTAAATAAATCGCAAATTCTTTTTGAACCAGTTAAAGACACCCGTAAGCTGCTCATGATTAAATTGTGGACCTACGGAAAGAAACAATGAATTCTCCCGCGTTTTGTCCTGAAGACTTTTGTCTGGCTTGAATGCTGTTGATGGTTTTGCCCACTCGTAAGCTTCTTTGGATGCATTATAAGTGCGCTGATACCATCGCTGCGGCACACCCTTTGGGTAAGCAACTAGATATTCTTCAGTAACCCGTTTCGTCGTCACCGAGATCCCGAACACATACCGAACCCCATCGGCCACAAATGTAATTTCAAATTGAGATGGCTTTGTTACTGAATCTCGATCCAATTTGAATGGCTGTGCACCGGTCGGATCGCCTGGCTGAATCTTGGTGGCTGACCGTCTTACGAACTTCGCCAAGAAGCTGACTGCTTCGATGATATTTGATTTTCCAGAAGCATTCGCACCGTAAATCGCCGCTCCTTTGAGGAACTTAACCCCACTGAGGCCGGGCAGTTCGCGATCAATCACACAAGCCGACAAATCCTTGTCTGACTTTCCGGCAACAAGACTGAACACCTGCTCCTCGCGTATGGAGCGAAAGTTGGCGACCTTGAATTCGATAAGCATGGAGACAATTTACTAACCCAAAGCTAAATGCAAAGCCATTTTATCGTTTTTTCTGCAAATATCGTTGCATGTTTTGATTTATGTCCAAATCTCGGTGTAGGACACCTTTTGCATGTGAACCGCTTAAATCAGAAGGCGCTCGATGTTGCTGTCACCATCGTTTCAATTCTCCGCCGAGTGCAATCCACCCGTGCCAGCGCGGAAGGCGATCCCGCTGAAGCGGGACTCCGGGTTTTCCGGCGAGGCGGAGGCGCAATTCCACAGGCACGCGCCGCAGTGAACGCATTTCTCGCGGTCGAAATTCGGCACGCCGTTTTCGCCGGGCGTGATGGCCTGGCCGGAACAGACTTCGACGCACAGTTTCGTGCCGCAACGCTGGCATTGGTTCGGAAAAACAAACGCGACGTGGTCGGCGTAGCCGGGCGGCGCTTGCACTTTGCCGCCGAGCAGGAGCGCGTCCTGGTGCGAGACGAGCAATTGACCGTCGTAGGGAATCGCCGGCCAGCCGGCGCGTTCCATGAGCGCGGCGTGCGCGG
>CAYIOH010000623.1:0-2701 GCA_964364975.1 uncultured Bifidobacteriaceae bacterium | reverse complement strand
GCGGCGCTCAGTTACATCCGGCAAGCATGGGGCAACAAAGCTCCGCCGGTGACGGCGGAAAAGGTCAAAGCCATCCGGGCGGAGCTTGGAAACCGCGCGCAACCCTTGTCGGCGGATGAATTGCTCCGGGTGCCGGAAGAAATGAAGTAACCGCGGTTTCGTCCTACGAAAGCCAGCGATCTCGACGAGCCGGGTTGACCCGACGGCCTGCATCTTGCGATTTGCGAATGACCGTCCGGCAAATCCAGTCGCGTGAATTTCAGTAAGACTGAGAACGATTCTCCCTCTCCTTGGGGTAAGGGCGGGCGCAACTCGCACTCTCCGTCAAAGTCGCTGCACGAGATGGATCTCTAACTGTTTTCCATCTTGGAAATCTTCAATTGGTTCGAAAGAGTATGCGCGGCCTTGTCCCTCGAGTTCGAACTTTGAAAGAATCCTTTTCCTTCGGGTCGTAACGAAGAATTGAACTGGTAGCGTCAGATATTCCACATCCATATCTCCGATCACGAACTCGCCTTTGGCAAACTCGATGAGTCGTGTCGTCTCGCCCCAGTGTGTACCGTCATTCCGATACAGTGCGGCATGCTTTTTTTGGTCCTCCCGGATCATCTCGTCAATTTGAGGCCCAATAAAAGACAGCAAACCTACAGGTTCGTTATTCAAATGGCAGGCAATCGTTCTCCAATCCAACGTTGTCGGGTTTTGCCTGCAAGGAACACCGCGCTCTTTGATTTTTACCACCATGGGAAGGACGTCGGTCACCGAATGAAATATTTCGGCGCTGTTTAGAGGGCTCAAAAAATCCTCGGTGCAGCGAATAAACCGCAGCCGGCTTTTTTGTGCAAGTTGTGACTCCGCTTCTTTGGAAAGAGCCTTCGCAACAAGAAAGCCCCGACTGGCGCGAAGTGCTTCTACTTTTTCTGCGAAAACGATCACCTCGTTTTTGTCCACGGGCTTTGCCCAGTTCTTGCATTCAAAAACCCAAGTCGCTTCATAGTCTGAGTTCGGATGGGTCTTTACCAATACATCAATCTCATGAAGTACTCCCGAAGAGTTGTCCCGTTTGTTTGTCTCAATGATGAATTCAGTGCCTTTGATTTTAGGGTCGGAACTGAGAATCGTTTCTTGAATAAACCTTACTGCTTTCTCTAACGCTCGGCCTTTGTCTGTGTTTTGGTTCGCCATCCTTCAGTTGATTGTTTACGCAGACTTCTTTGCATTTTCTCAATTCGCCCAGCCCCGCAACGCCTGACCAAACTCCAAATACTCAACCGACGGATAAATCTCTTTCTTGGGTGGTAACAGAATTTGGTCGCGCAATCCGGCCTTGAACTCGGACTCGCCGCCGTGCCAGCCGATCGTGCGCAACCGCTGGAATTTCATTTCACTGCACGCAATCGCGTAATCCGTTTTCACGTTGATCAACGCGTGGTCGAAGGCACGATGATGTAGCGCACAAAGGGAAAGACCGTTTTTGATTTCGTCTGTGCCGCGTTCGTGTTCCACCGGGATGATGTGTGCCGCATCCAACAAATCCAACTGGATGCCACAAACACAACACCGATGGCTGTAGGCGCGGAGCACGTTGACACGAAAACGGGCATCGCGAATTTTCCGGTTCACCGTCTGGAGTACTTGGCGTCGTTCCTTGGGTTGAATATCCGCCAAGTCGAAATCAACGGCTTCTTCGCCGGAAATGCGCGTGAGTGCCTTCGATTCCAGGATCGCCGCGTTAGTTTGGTGCAATTCTGATGAGCCTAGCACGTAAGGGATGAAGAAGTCGGGTCGGAAAGCTATTGCTATCTCGTTGTTTTCGCGTGCGTACGGGCAAAAGCCATTTGCAAGGGCTTTCTCCAGAGCCTCGCGCCGAATCTGGATTGATGGAGAGCGGCCCGACATTGGAACCTGATGCTTGTTCGCATCAAACCCTGCAAAAACTTCTAAGTCGCCGGACCATCCCAGAAGCAGTGTCCGGCTGCCTCCCGCCACTTGGATTTGATCTACACCGGTAACCTGAATTCTAAACTCATTAGGGTCACGAGGCGTGCCGCCGTGGGTCAGGTTCCAGATGTAAACGAGCAACGTCAGTTTTGTGTCGCCTTTGAAAACAGACAGATGAAAGGGGTGGACATCACGGGCAGAGAGAATGAGCACGTCCCACCCGCAGGCGTGGATCGCTTCGATAACGAGATCAAGCAGCCTTGGCTTTCTTAGAACGCTTGCCATAACGAATATGGTCCTCCTTTAGCAACAAAGTTTGCGCGTCGTCCACAAACCGCATTTTAGAACCGCGCACGTACTCTTCATTGAGCTCAATGGTTATCCACTCCCTGCCCAATTTCTCTGCGGCTTCACCAGTCGAGCCTGAGCCGGCAAACGGATCCAACACCACGTCGCCCTCATCTGTTAAAAATCGGATAAAGAACCCCGCGAATTCGACGGGAAATCTTGCTGGATGCCGAGGGATGTTGTTTTCCTTGCAGCGCGTGATATAGCCACTGTTGCTCTCGGAATTGGCCAACGCGAGGACGTTTGGCGGAATAGCACCGCCGTTGTTCGTTAGGAAGGATGTGGCATTGATGTCATGTTCCGATGGTCGCTTTCCCGAGTTGTACGTTTGGCGTTTCAACAAATCTTCCATGGCCGCGCTATACGCCAACAAAACTTTCCGATTGTCGCTTTTCGGGTTCTCGGTCTTGCT
>CAYIOH010000622.1:2456-2716 GCA_964364975.1 uncultured Bifidobacteriaceae bacterium | reverse complement strand
GACCAGCACGCGGAACAAGGACGGGAAGGCGAGGCCCTCAAAACCCAGCGCGATGAGTTCGATGCCGAGCGGCGCGCCCTGGGCGTGCAACTGCGCACGCAGAATGCCGAATTGCAGGCGGTGCAGGCGACGCTCCACTCCTTGCAAGAGCGGCACGCAGAGCAGGGGAAGGCCGCCACTCAGCTCCAAGCCCAACGCGACGCCTTGGAGACCGAACGCCGCACCCTCCACGAATCCCTCCAGACCCTGCGGACGGAATA
>CAYIOH010000622.1:0-2356 GCA_964364975.1 uncultured Bifidobacteriaceae bacterium | reverse complement strand
CCAACTCCAGGCCCAGCGGGACGCCCTGGAGACCGAACGCCGCACCCTCCACGAATCCCTCCAGACCCTGCGGACGGAATATGCGGACCAAGGCAAGGCGGCCTCCCAACTCCAGGCCCAGCGGGACGCCCTGGAGACCGAACGCCGCACCCTCCACGAAACGCTCCAGACGCTACGGGAGCAGCATGCGACACAAGAACGGGAAACTGAGGGCCTTAACAAGTTACGGAAAAGAGATGCTGAACGACATGCCACATCATTGAGTGGATTGAGTGCGCAACTCTCTGCACTTCAACAGGAGGTGGTGCGCTATCGGAGCGCGCTCGTGGAGGCGGAAAAGCGAGCGGATGCGGCAAAACAAACGCTATCATTCCGACTCGGATACGCGCTGACGCACAGCACAAAGTCTTTGGACGGTTTGTCCAAGCTCCCGGGTACGCTGCTTGAAATACGACGGGATGCCAAAAAACGACGGAAGGGCCATACCTCTGAGCATCAAGAGGCACGCACCAATTGGATAACAGAACTGGAAGGGCTCTTTGCGCAGCAAGGCTTGGCCTCGGCCGAAGCATTTGCGCGTGCGCAAGGCACCCAGCAGACCGAACTGGCGACCGGCTTAACCCGCCTTGCCCGGCTTGAGCTACGGTCAAATGCCCATGAAGCGCTTCGTCTCGCGCGCGAGTCGGTCCTACTCGACCCTCGCCCATTCCGGAGAAAATGGCTGGCCTTCCTGCTCTTCGATGCAGGACACATTACGGAATCGCACGAATTGTTGCTTTCCCTGCCGCATGACGAAAAGCTCAAACCATCTGAGCGGTTCAAGGCCGAATTCATCGCCGGTTGCCAGCGGGTACTGATCGGCGAAGTGAAGATACCCGACGCGTCTTTAGTGCCAGCGTTTCAGGCTAAATCCAAGCATGTTCTATATGTGGCATCAAGTTCACTGCCGTATCATGTAACCGGCTACACCTCTCGCACACACGGGATCGTTCAGGCAATTCGCGCTCAAGGTTGGAGCGTGACCTGCGTGACTCGCCCGGGCTATCCAGACGACCGTCCGGATACACAGGGGCAAACATCGGAAACGGTCCGCGTCGTCGACGGAATTCGGTACGAACTTCTCCCCGGACCGTACCGCCGAAAAACACCCCTGGATCAATACCTGCGAGAATCGGCCGAAATTATCGCAAACAAGGCCCGCGAAGAACGTCCGGCGCTGATCCATGCCGCCTCGAATTATGAAGCCGCCATTCCGGCTTTGATTGCGGCGCGCATGCTCGGTATTCCATTCGTGTACGAAGTGCGGGGCCTGTGGGAATATACCGCCTGCTCCAAAATTCCCGGCTGGGAAGATACGGAGCGCTTCGCGCTGGACCGGCAGCTTGAAACACTTGCCGCAACTGGTGCGAATCTTATCTTCACATTGACGCAAGCCCTGGCTGACGAGCTTCATGCCCGAGGAGTCAATCGGGGCAGGATAGAACTCGCGCCCAATGCAATTGACCCCGAGGCCTTTTCACCGGTCGAACGGGATGTACCCCTGGCTGAATCACTCGGCGTAAGCCAATCGCCATTTGTCATCGGATATGTCGGTTCAGTAGTAGCCTACGAGGGGTTGGACGATTTGGTGACGGCATTCGATCATGTCGTTAAACAGGTGCCCGGCGCCAAGTTGGTCTTCGTCGGGGACGGCGATGCGATGCCCTCGCTGCGGACTCAGGTGAAGGCTTTGGGCCTGGAAGCTCAGGTGGTGTTCGCCGGTAAAGTCCAGCCCGATCAGGTTCGTCGATATTTCTCCCTTCTCGATGTAGTGGCCTTGCCACGCAAGCCCTTCAAAGTGTGCCAATTAGTGTCCCCGCTGAAGCCCCTGGAAGCCATGGCAATGGAGATCCCGCTGGTGGTGTCCGATGTTGCCGCGTTGAAGGAAATGGTACGAGAGAATGAAACGGCTCTGGTGCACAGGGCAGGCGATGCCGCATCACTCGCCGCATGTCTGGTGCGCCTTGCTCGGGATCGTGGCCTCGCCCGGCGGATGGCCCAAACCGCCAGGCGGGAGGTGCTCGCAACTGGTACATGGCAAAGGGTCGCAGCACAAATCAGCCAATCGTACGCAACCATATCAGGCGGCACCGGCAAGCCGACGGTCGATGAAACTCGTGTGAAGATCAAGGCAGCGATCGATTTCAAGATGCCACAACCGGCCGAGGCGACCGTCCACCCCGCAAGTGTCGATATCGACACTCCGGAGATCCACACGGCTAGTGTGAAGATGACGCCCGTTATTGAGTTCAGGGCGCCGCAACCGGCTGAGGCCTCCGTCCAACCCACAAGTCTCGACATCGCCGCTCCGGGAATC
>CAYIOH010000621.1:0-2718 GCA_964364975.1 uncultured Bifidobacteriaceae bacterium | reverse complement strand
AAGATGGTGTACACGTAATCAAATCCGTAACCGAGCGCGGCCGTGACCTGGCACATCACGACGTCTTTGATGTCGAAACCCGCGTCCTGCAACAGGATGTTGATCTGCTTGGCGATGTTGATGTCCACCGGGGCTTCGCCGATGAGTTTGTGTTTGTCGGCCTTGCCGATGGCGGCGAGCGTGCGGTAATTCTTGTCCGTTGCCGGGCCGAGCAGGCAGTTCTCGCCCCGGGCGGCCTGTGAACACGCGGGCAGGATCTCGTTGTCCTTCTGCAAATCGCCACAACCCCAGATGATGAGCGGCACATCCACCGCGTTGAGGATATCCTTGACAATTTTGGCGGCGTGATCGGCGGAGAGATTCCGGCCGAGCGGGTCCGGACCGAGGAGCTTCAGGCAGATCAAGTCCACCTTCCAGTCGCGGACGGCTTTCTGCGCCCACTCGACCGGCGAATTGATTTCCTTGCCAATGGCCTGCTTGAGCACGTCGGGCCAGTCGTCCGGGACCACGTCCACAACCAGCCCCGCGATGGCGGGCGGGTTTGGAATTTCGCCCTCGAAGGTCAGGAACGGCAGCGTGGTTTCACCGCCGACCGTGACGGTTTTGGCGCGCGTGCCGCCCTCGGCCTTGGTGGCGCCGAGGGTGACGGTGTTGATCCGGTTGGTCCATTTTTCTTTGACATCTACGATTTGCATCAGGCCTCCAGTAGTTTTTTCATGATTTCATCCATCGCGCGGGTGGCGGGCGTGCCGTTCAACTCATACAACGACTTTCCGCTGAACACCTGCTCCTCGACCGCGTCGTCGTGGGGCAGACAGCCGAGAAAATTGAATCCGAACGGCTCGAGCTTTTGCTTGAGCGCCTCCATGCGCGCCGGGTTGACGCCATTGAACAGCACGTGCTTGTGCAACACTTCGTTCTTGAGCGAGGTGATCACCTCGTGGATGCGCCGCGCGCAATCCACCGCCAGCGGGCTGTTGTTCACGACCACGATCAGATGATCCACGTGCGCGGTCGTGCGGCGGCTGAGATGTTCGAGCCCCGCTTCGTTGTCCGTCACGACCCATTCGTAGGAATCCTCAAGGTCCTCGGCGAACTCGCGGAGCAGCGTGTTGACGAAGCAGTAACAGCCGGGCCCTTCCGAGCGGCCCATCGTGATGAAGTCCACCTTGGGTGTCTCGACAACGATTTGATGGAGGCCGGCCTGGATGTAATTGGCCTTGGTCATGCCGACGGGCAGGCTCTTGATTTCCCGGACGGTTTCCTCGCGCAAATCGCCGATGGTTTTCGGGATGGGCACCGCCAGCACCGTCGCCAGATTCGCGTCGGGGTCGGCGTCGAGGGCGAGGATTGGTCCGCGCGCGTTTGCCTTCAGCCACTTGACGATGAGCGCCGCCACGGTGGTCTTGCCCGTGCCGCCCTTGCCAGTGACTGCGATAACTTTTGACATAATTAGACTCCGGAGATGAGCGGCCCACGCGGAAAGCCGAAACTCAAAAACTCAAAAAACTGAATCCCATTCCTGAGTTTATGAGTTTCGGCTTCTGACCGCCGAGCGGGCCATCTTTCATTAACACCCCGCTTCAGCGGGGTGGTCGGCGATAGGAGGGAGGCCCGAACCGCTTCAGCGGTTTCGCGCGCGTCGGCCAAACCGCTGAAACGGTTCGGCCAAAACCGCACTCCGCTCCACACCCCGCTGAAGCGGGGTGTTAATGAGATGAGCGCGTTGTGTGGTCGCAGTTGCATTGTCACACCTCCACCGCCTCCGTTTTTTCCGCGAGCGACGGGAACAGCTCGATATTTGTGTGCGGCAGGAACATCGCCTGACGGAACTGTTCGACGTAGTCGTCGCTGCCCAGCAGATCGTAATAGGTGGTCTTCTTCCGGATCGCGCGCAACTCGTGGTACGCCTCGGTCGAAAACGCCGCCAGTTTCGCGCCCCAGATCGAGGTATTGCCGACGTACTTGATGCGCGACAAAGGCAAATCAGGCAACAGGCCGATCTTGATCGCGTTGCGCCGGTCAATGTAACTGCCGAAGCCGCCCGCAAGGAACACATGCGAGAGCTGGGGAAATTCCAGGTTAAGCCGGTCGAGCATGATCTTCGTCGCGGCGAAAATGGCGGCCTTGGCGGTGATGACGTTCTCGATGTCATCCTGCGTGAGGAAAACGTCTTTGGCCGCACCATCAGCCTTTCGGGCAATGCAGAACCGTCCGCGCCCGTGTTTGAATTCGACGGCGGTGTTGCTGCCTTCGACGAACTTCCCCGCCCGGTCAATCACGCCGAGGTCAAGCAGCACGGCGATGAGGTCAATGATGCCCGAGCCACAAAAACCTTTGGGTGGGGCGTTGCCGATCACCTTGTAACAAACACGGCCATCCTCGAGGTACACCTTCTCAATGGCGCCCTTCTCGGCGATCATGCCGCACGAAACGCTGCCGCCCTCGAGCGCCGGGCCGGTCGAGGCGGAACAGGCCAGCAGCCAGTCCTTGTTGCCGACGATGATTTCGCCGTTCGTGCCGACGTCAATGAGCATCGCCACGTCGTCGCGCTCGTGCAGTCCGGTGGCGAGGATGCCCGCCGTCAGATCGCCGCCGACCCAACTGCTGATGCCCGGAACGCAATACAGCAATCCGCGCGGATGGATGCGCAGGCCAACCTCGGCGGCGCGCAGCGGCGGCGGCTCAACGCTGGCGGCGATGTACGGCTTGCGACGG
>CAYIOH010000620.1:0-2719 GCA_964364975.1 uncultured Bifidobacteriaceae bacterium | reverse complement strand
GCTCGGAGGCTTGATTTGCCATTTCCTGTTCTATCTGGTTCCGGGTCGCCTCGGACAGCAGACGGGCCTGCCCCTCTACATCGTTGGAACGTCCACCTTCGGTGCCGTGGGCGGTTTGATCATGCCAGGTTTCTTCATGGGCGCGCTGCAATTCGGCTGGCTGGGCGTCAATACGTGGGGTTCATCCCAGGCCCTCGCAAGTGGCTTTCATGCGCCGGGGCTTTTTGTGCCGATCTGCATCGTCTTTGCGTTGGGGGCGGCGTTTGTCGGGCTGAAAGGCATTCAGTATGTTGCGAAGGTCGCCACCTACCTGCCGATCATCCCGTTGGTAGTTCTGCTCCTGGGTTTGGTGATGTTTGCCGGTTCGG
Source organism: uncultured Bifidobacteriaceae bacterium (assembly GCA_964364975.1). Classification (GTDB taxonomy): domain Bacteria; phylum Verrucomicrobiota; class Verrucomicrobiia; order Limisphaerales; family JADLHS01; genus JALOTT01. The sequence goes on along the minus strand of CAYIOH010000620.1, from coordinate 2,351 downwards.
CGGGCAGCTACACCCCGCCCCCGGCCACAACGGGAGGCGGTGGACTCCAAGCCATGCTGCTTATGATCGGCGCCATCGTGGGTTTCTTTGCCACAGCCGGCGCCGCGGGCGTGGACATCTGCATGACTGCGCGCGACAAGAAGGATGTAAGCATGGGCGGCTACATCGGCATCATCGTCGCGATCATTTTCACTGCCGGCATTTCAGTTCTGGCGGTTGCCGGGGCGCGCGCTTCCGGCGTTATTGACCCCTCGGTCGTCAACATGACGGCAGCCCTCGAAAAGAAGCTGTCTCCGGGTTTGTACGCCGTAGTCATGATCGGCCTCACGCTGGCTGCGTTCCCCGGCGCCTGTTTCTCGTCGTTCATCGCCGCCAACAGCTTCAAAACGGTGATGCCCAAAGTGAACCCCTTCCTCTCGGTGGGCATCGGCGCGATCGTCAGCATCGGCCTGGCGATCACGGGAGCGGCTGGTAATCTCCTGAGCGTATTCGGTTTGATCGGCGCCTCCTTCGGCCCAATTTGTGGCGCGATGATGGTGGACTACTTGCTCAACCACGGGAAGTGGAGTGGCCCGCGCGCCGGGTTTAACCCGGCGGGGTGGATCGCCTGGGCACTCGGCTTCATCGTGGGCATCCTGCCCAACGCGCTCATGCCGGCCGCGATCCGCGTGGACGTTCCCTGCGCTCCCGTGGCGGCATTCATTGTAGGCGCAGTCGTTTATTTCATTTGCGCGAAGGCTGGCATTCAGTCTCCAGTCGTGCCCATGCCAGCGGCGAAGCCACAGGCGAAGTAAGCCGCAGGAGGCTCAACCTGGCTTGGAAACAGATCACCCGCTCCACGCTATTGGCGTGGGGCGGGTGACTTTTTCACGGCGCGCTGCCGTGAATCGAGTGTTCCCGAGAATATCCGACCGGCGATTCGGTCCACAGCTCTATGCGCCGATACCCTCCTCGAACGAACCCGCGGCCAGCGGGAAGCAGAGGTGGTCCCGGACATACTGGATGCCGTTGGTGCTCGTGGCATCGAGACCGCGGTACGCGCTCTCGGCCTCCGCAATGAGCGGCGCGGTCCGGGTCTTCATCACTTCACAGTAGCGCTGCGGGTAGCCCGTGTGGATGAGGCACTCGACGTAGCGCGTCATGTTCAGGTCGCCTGTGGGGATATCCACGAACTGCATTCCGCGTTTCTGCCAGTCGGCTTCCGCCTTGCGTAATGGCTGCCCGGGCCGGATGAGGAAATTCTTCACGTGACAGGAGTAAATGCGCGAGGCGACTGTCAGGCAGCGCGTCTCCCAACTCTCGCCCTCCCAGCAGTGGGACGGGTCGGCGTTCACGGCCAGGCATTTGTCCCCGCCGCAAATCTCCACGAGCATGTTGAAGTCATCGGCACACATCGCGGCAGAGCCTGGATGAATTTCGTGAGCCAGGTAAATGCCGAGCTTGTTGGCTTGCGCCCGCAGTTTTGCGGTCTTCTTCACAAACCGTTCCTGGCCTTCCTTGATGAGGTCATAGTCCGCGCCTTTCCAAAAGCCCCACGGATAACCCGTGGCCACTTCCCAGCCGAACGCGGTGCCCCAAAACATCGGCAGCACCTTCACGCCGAGCTCCACGGCCAGATCCATCAGGCGCAGGAGGTAGTCCTCCGCCCATTGCTCGATCGCCGCCGGCGATTTCTTTGCCACATCGGGCGGGGTGAAAGGGCGGATGGTCGGGCTGCCCGTCCACGCCGTCGTATGCACCCAGAAAACGCAGTGAGTGGATATGCCGTCCAGCGTCATCTTCGCCTTGGCGAAGGTGTCCTTGATTTCTTTGGCGCTCTTGAAGCCTTGATCGGATTGGAGCATGTAATTCGACGGCTGCGCGCCGGTGGCGCCGGACTTCCGGGCGTAGTCAAGGAATTGAGCGAGGGTTTTGGCGCCGTGCTGGCCGCCTTCGATGCTTGGGTGGAAGAGTTTTTGTGTCATATAGATTCAATGTTGATGAATTTGTGGGAGACATTTACCGACACGTGCCGGCGAAAGCAATCAGAAATCAGCTAAAGCAACGGCATCGGCCTGGTTCCGGCTACGGCCACCGCAACTGGTAGAAGCAGGCCGGCTGATTGGTCGCGTTGTCGTCCGTGAATTGGAACACGCCGGGCGGACCTTCGCTCACGGTCCCCAGCGCGGTCCATTCGCTCGACGGCAGGGCAACGTTTGTGGACGCCAAAACACTGAAGCGCGCCCCGGGCGTGTTGGTGAACGTGAAGTGAAACGCGCCGTTGCCCAGTTGCGCCAGACCGGTAAGCACGGGCCGCGTCACCACCACCACCGTGCGATCGGTTACCGCCAGGTTGCCGCTCGTATCGGTGA
>CAYIOH010000619.1:0-2729 GCA_964364975.1 uncultured Bifidobacteriaceae bacterium | reverse complement strand
CCAACAGTGCCGACGCCCGGCAGCAGCCCAAACCAGTTGGTGAAAAGGATGAAAATAAATATCGTGGCGAAAAACCATAACGTCTTCCTCGCCAGATCGCGCCCGATGATGCTCTCCAAAAACTCGTAAAGCGACTCCACCAGCCATTCCCAGAAATTCTGGGCGCCGCTGGGAACCGCCTGCATTTTCCGCATCGCGCGTTGGGCAAAAATGATGATGCCTGCGGCCACGATCCAGGTCACCAACATGGAATTGGTCACGGGGAACGGCCCGATATGAAACACAGGCACTGCCGCCGCAGGCAGCCCATGATGTTCGCCGTGTTCCTCCGCAGCCACCGACACCGCCCCCGCCGCTTCATGGGTGGCGGTCGCCGCAGTTGCCGGCGGTTCATGGCCCGGCTCCGCCGCGTTCAGGAACGCCGCGAGGCCGAACAACACCGCTGCCGCTAAAATTGTCTTCATCAAAGACATCACACTTTGGATCGCTGCCGGGAACACCAATCCCAACGGTTCATTGAACCGACTGGCCGCCGGAAGTCCGAAGAAGATGCCGACGCGAGGAAAAAATCACAAGGAATTTTTTTGGAAATATTCGCCAAACACGCGGCTTGAAGTCCCTTTTATGGCGAACTTAAGCTTTCCCAAATTCATCGTTCAGCCGGCGCGCCGGAATTTCGTCCCCACAGCCGTCAGCAGCAGGAAGATGCCGAGCACGCAGACGATCGCCGCGCCCGTTGGCACGTCGAGCTTGAAGGAAGCGTAGAGTCCGCCCACGCTGGCGAGCGTTGCCACCAGCCAACCGACCGCCAGTCGCGCCGGCAGGGAATTCACGAGATACGTCCCACATGCCGCCGGCACGATGAGGTACGAAAACACCATCAACACGCCACCCACCTGCACAAAGCTCGTCACGATCAAACCGAACAACGCGTAGAAAAGGAAGTCCCAGAAATGCACCGAGATTCCGCCCGCCGCCGCGTGTTCGTGATCATACGACAGGCGGATGAATTGTTTTCGAAAAATGAAATGCACCACACCAATGACAGCGTAGAGCGCGGCGGTTCTCCAGATTTCCTTGTCGGTCACCGTGAGCAAATCTCCAACGAGGGTGCGTTGCAATTCCTCCTTGCCGTGCGGACTCTTGCTCAATAACAAAATTCCCGCCGCCGCCGCCACGACGTAAACGATGCCGATGAGCGCCTCCTGCGGCACGCGCGCGCCGGCCCGGGGTCGCGTGAACGTGAACACCAGCGCGCCCACGAGCGTGAAGCCGAGCGACCAAAAATAATTGTGCGGATCGTCGGCTTCGTGTCCGAGGTAGAGGCAGACGCAAGTGCCAAGGGTAGCCACTTGCGCCAGCGCCAGGTCCACGAAAATGACTTCGCGCTTGATGATGTGCAGGCCGTAATAGACGAGAATGCCCGGCAACAACAGGCACGCGACCAGCGGCCATTTCATTACGGAGAGGATTTCTGTCATAACTATTGGAAAACATCCAACAACCAACATCGAACATCGAACATCCAACGGGCCGAACCGCGCCACCCTATTGGATGTTGGGCGTTGGTTGTTGGATGTTGGATGTTCATTTCTTTTCGCCCAGCGCCTTGGCCAGCGAGGTCACCAAATAATCCATCAACGCGATGTAGCCACCCTCGGTTCCCTTCACGCCGCCGGGGAATTGCGCCACGTCCACCACCGTTGCGCCTGTGTTGCGCGCCACCGTCTCGGCGGTTTTGCGGTTCAGATACGGATCAACAATGACGACGTGCGCACCTTGGGCTTTCATTTTTCCGATAATGTCCGCCAGATGCGCGGGTGACGGCGGAATGCCCGGTTTCGGTTCGAGGAACAACTCCGACTTCAAACCAAACCGCGCTGCGAAATACAGCCATGAGTTATGATACGCGACGAACGGTTTGCCCTGGAAAGGCGCGAGTTTCGCCTGCCACTCCACCAGCTTGGCGTCAATTTGCGTGATGAACTTCGCCGAGTTGGCCAGGTAGATCTGTTTGTTGCCTGCATCGAGCTTCGCGAGCGCGTCGGCAATGTGATGCGCGACGGTCTTTGCGTTTTCCGGATCAACGAGGAAGTGTGGATTGCCGGCGGCGTGAATGTCACCTTTTGCGCGGTCGAGCTTGTCCGGCACTTCACGCATGTTCACACCCTCGCAACAACGCACTTCGCCCTTCGCAGCGGAAATGATCTGCGCATTGCGGGCGCCGTCCAGCAAAGGGCGCAGCCATCCGGATTCCAACTCCGCGCCGCCGTGGATCAACGCGTCAGCCTTGTTTAGCTTCACGATGAAGCTCGGCTTCGCGTCCACGAAATGCGGATCTTCGGTGGGCCGCGCCAGTGTGGTGAGTTCAATTTTGTCCCCGCCGACTTCCTTCGCGATGGACGCAAGGTCGGGTGTAGTGCAAACCACGTTCAATTTCGCGTGGGCCGTCGCAGTGGTCCAACTCAAGACGAGTAACAGCGTAAGCGAGTGGCGGCTTAAACGCAGAGGCGCAAAAAACACTGAGGTTCGCGGAGGAGAGAAATGAACTCTGCGTTTCTCTGCGTCCTCCGCGTCTCTGCGTTGAAAAATGGATTTCAGAAAGTCTGTTTTCATATTCTTGTTAATTCGTGAAATTCGTGTCTTTAAAACTTGTGCGCCGCGTGTGCGCCCAGTAGGAATTCAAATTGCAACCAGATCAAGTGATCCACGCCGATGGCGCCGCGGTC
>CAYIOH010000618.1:0-2741 GCA_964364975.1 uncultured Bifidobacteriaceae bacterium | reverse complement strand
TCTGGAGAGATTTGATTGGTGATGGTTATGGCTTCGCGCAAAGCCTGGCTTGTCACGGTGAAAGGGTAAGTGTCGGTTGGCGTTACGTTGGTGCAGGTGACAGTCATTAAGGACGTCAGGGTTGTGGGCGTGCGGCCAGTGAATCTGAGGAGGCTGGGCGAGAACGAAACCGTCGCTCCCTCCGGAAGCCCCGTGCTGCCAAGCGAGACCTCAAGCAGTCCCTGGCCCTCCCGCACCACGCTGATTTTGTAGAGTACGACGGTCCCCGGCTGGGAGGTAGCCGGCCATTCCGGTTCCACGGTCATGGACACAAGCTCGGACATGGCATGGCTCGCGCCGCAGGTCGCCAGACCGAAAGCGGTTCCAATGAGAAGGCTGTAAACTCGATTCTTCATAGCGTTGTTTGTTTGCATTGTTTTCACTGCTCCAACTTCAAACAATATAGGCCGGCGGAAAAAGCCGGCTATCGGGACAAAACGGGAATAGGTCCAGGGGCATCGCAGGAATAACCCCCTGGGGAAAGCCCGGGGACCGTGGTGAGGGAAGTTGTGGAGCGGCTAACCTGCCGTGGCTTCGCATTCACCGGCACTGCAACACAGTCCGTTTGCAAAACGAATTCCGGAAATCCTGGAAGAAACCCACCACCTGCTGTGCGAGAAACCGGTCAAGCGATTGAGCGAGAGTTGAGGGTCGCCAGCGTGACGAAAAAGATTGTGTTGATGGCGGCGATGCGGCGGACGCGCGGCGGTATCTGGTCGCGACGCAACGGAAGTTGAGAGGGTTGTGAGGCTCGTTCCAATACCTCACTTTCGATGATCAACGAATCAGAACTTCCCAATTATTCTTGTAGTGCGCAATCCGCGACGGATGCAGCGCATAGTGAAGTGTTTCGGGATTTTTTGGCCTTGGTCCATCCTTATAGTCTTCACGAAGGATATTCTGAAGGTCTTTCCAGTTGAAGACATAGAAATCGTCCTGGCCTTGCTCCTTGACGGCGATAAAAATGCAGATTCGCCCATTCGATTTGAGCTGCTGGAGGCCACGCACAAATTGTGTCCCGTTTTCAATCTCAATTATGAGGAACTGTCCGGCGTTCAGTTGCCACGAACCGCTTCGGATTGCCTTTACTTGAACTTCAATCGTTCGGCCATCGGGATTCACGGCCACGATGTCGAAGCCCGGCAAGCTTCCGGTGAATGTGGTTGCTATCCAGCCTCGGCGGCCAAGTTCAGCGGCGGCAAGGTATTCGCCAATTTGGCGAGCCAATTGCATGTCTCTACCCGTAGCCATTTCTATTTGACGAGGCTAGTCCTGTAGCGGAAGTGGGACAAGCATGATAATAATGTCGGGAATCTGAGATGCGTCCCGGTGTCCAGAGGTCTGCGCCCTTTTGCGCGGGTCTGGACCGGCGTGAGGTCCAGAACAAAATGCTTTCGCGGCTGATCTGCGTGAGCGGTTCGGCCGCGAATTTTCTTCGGCGGGCCGGCGCGCAGAGGATTGCGCGCCCTACCTTTTTGGAGAATTCGGGTTTCCTGTCCTCTTTACGGGATCACAGTTCTTCTACCGTCAGCGGCAAACGAACCGGTCTCCTGGTTTCGTAGGAGCGCAGCGCGGCGAAGACGACTTCGTGGGTTTTGACCGCATCCTCAAGGTTGCAGTGCGATTCGCGATTGCTCTGAATACACTCCACGAAATGATCCATCTCACGCTGAAACGGATGGTGGCGCACGTCGCTGGAGTCGGGACAAATTCCAGGCAGTTCCTCCCAATTCTTCTGGCCGGGAAACTGGTGCGACCAGATGCGATTGTCGAACACTGAGCCTTTGCTGCCAAAGACGCGGATCGGGAAGCGGTAAGGCATGATGCAATCCGAGTTGACGCTCACCTTGCCGAGCACGCCGTTGCTGAATTTCACCAGCGCGACTTCCAGGCCGTCGTATTCCATGGGCGGCGCGTCTTCACGCCACGAGTTGGTCAGCGGATTATATTCGTGGGGACTGCCTTTGCGGTAGCCGCCGCGCATGGCGAACACTTCCACCGGCGTGGCGGCCTCAAACTCACCCAGTGCCGCGAACCAGCGCAACGCGTCAATGGCGTGGCAACCGGCCACGAGCATCGCGCTCACCCCCTGCCCCACCGAACGCGCATCGTTCCAGCCGCCCCACCAACTGCCGTTGTGACTGAGGTAATCGGCCTCGACGTAGTAAGGCCGCCCTAAAGCGTCGCCGGCCATCATGCGCTTGATGTTTTGAAAGAGCGGATTCCAGCGCAGCACGAAGCTCACGACCGTCCGCACGCCGGCTTGGCGAACGGCGTCGCGCATTTGCTGCAACTCCGCGGGACTGATGCCCACCGGCTTTTCGATGACGAGATGTTTGCCCGCGCGGGCCGCGGCCAAGACATTTGCACAGTGAATGTGTTGCGGCGTGCAAATCGAAACGATGTCCACGCCGGGATGAGCCAGCGCCTGGTCGAGGTTGTCGTAGCAGGCTACGTCGGCCAATCCCGACTCCGCAATGCGGTGTCGCGCCTCTTCCAGCGTGCGGCTGGAGACGGCGAGGATTTCCGTGTGAGGGTTGTGTTGGTACGCGGCGATGTGCTGGGTGGAAACCCAGCCCGCGCCGTGGATGAGGACTCCGAACTTTTTCATGGTGGCGTCTTGGGATTCGATTGGAGGTGGGGGGGGGGGGGGCCGGGGGGGCGGGGTGGGGGGGGGGGGGGGGGGCCGAGACGGCGGCCGC
>CAYIOH010000617.1:0-2750 GCA_964364975.1 uncultured Bifidobacteriaceae bacterium | reverse complement strand
GCCGATATGCCGTTCGTCAGCGAACCTTCAGTTTGAGCTTGCCCGAGCCGGGATTCTCAAATGGCCCGGACGAAGGTTTCGCCTTGCTTCGTTCATGGCCGAAGTAATCCGTGTCCACGACCAGCGGCGAACCGTCTGGATTCTCATAGGACAGGTTGGAAATCTTCGCCTTGCCGAGCAGTTCGGTTGTGACGCGCACCGTGGCGGCTTGCTTCAACTCCGGGCCGAGGTCGAGTTGGAGCACAAACCGCCCACCCTCCTGCAACAGCTTAACCTTCGGATCGCTCCCCGCCAGCACGAGGGGGTTCGCTTCCTGGGCGTAAGGCTGCGCCCCGTGGTAGTACACGTTGCCGCCGGTTTGCAGCGGCAGTTCACGACCGTCGTATCCCCACAGCCCGTGGCTGCTGATCCAGCGAAGTTCCTTCAAGTTGCCCTTGCGCTCGGCGCTCATCTGCTCGCCATTGCCGACGAAGAGGTTGTTGTAGAAACGGTCGTCGCCGCCTTTGATCGTGGTCAAGCCGGCAACCGTCGTGGAATGCGCGGGGTGATACGGCGTCTCGCGGCTTGGCTCCGGGCGGTTCGTAATTTTCCCGGCAAACAGGTTGTGCGCGTAGGCGCCGCCCTGGGACATGTCCAGCAGATTGACCGGCGAGAGGAACAGGTTGTTGTCCACCACGAACGGTCCGTGGTCCACCTCCACGAACAAATCCTGGCCGGCGTTGTCATGAAAAAGGTTTTGCGAGACGCGCGTGCCCTGCGCCATCCAATCCAGCCAAAGCCCCAGGCAGGTGCGGTAGATGTGGTTGCCGCGAATCACGTTATCAATGGCGGCGTGGAATTTGATGCCGGCCATCTCTGCCCCGCCGAACAACCGCCGGACGTGGATGTCGTGGATGATGTTGCCGGTGACGGTGCAGAACGCCGCGCCCAGGCTGCCGACGATGCCCGCCTGCTCGCAGTGGGAGATGGTGTTGTTGCGCACGACGTGGTGGCCGATGTTCTCGCGCGTCCACAGGATGGGAAACGCGTGCGCGCGCTCAATGGTTTTGACGTAGCCCTCAGCGGTGTTGGCGGAGGTGTTGTCGAACTGGTCGCCATGTTTGCCCAGCGCGACACCGGAGCAAACCGAGTGGCTGATCACGTTGTTCTCGATGATCCAGCCCTTGCTCCAATGCGTGCCGATCAAACCAATCTGCTCAGCCGTCGGCGGTGCCCAAGGCGTGGCAGCGTGGCGCATCGTGAAGCCGCGCACGGTGATGAAATTGCGGCCCGGTTTGTCCGGGTAGAAGACGGTCCGCCGCACGTTGATCTCGACGAGTTGCTCGTTCGGATTGACGCCCTTGAACTGCGCCCAGATCGTGGTGTTCGCGCCGTCCACCTGCGCGAACCACAACTGCGGATTCAGCGCGGACGGCTTCTTCGCCTTGAACGCCAGGCAGAGTGTCTTGACCCCGCTCACGGGTTTGATTTTGGTTTTGAATGAAGACCACGACTGCCATCCGCCGGTGTTCGGGACCAAACACGTTCCCAGCAGTTCCCCTTCCGGCGTGTCCAACCGCAGCTCGATGACGCCTCCTTCCGAGGCCGACGCCGCGCGAATCTCGACTTCCGCGCTACGCTTGCCGAAGTCGGCCCGCTCGTAGCGAACCCAGTCGCCGTGCAAAATGAAGCCGACGCACTCGCCGCCTTCCGAGCATTCCGCGTTTTGCGTCCCGCGTTTCGCCGCGAAACTCGTTGCCGGGATCCGCCCGGCGTATTCCGAACCGTTGCCCGGTCTGAGCCACGCCACATTCAGCAGATAGTCCTGGCTCGCGCCCGCCAGCCAGGCGGGTTTGTCGCCGCCGGGCAGCAAGACTTCGTCCAGCGTTCTGGCTTCCGTGAGCCACTCGCCGTTGAGATACACCGCCCCGGTGTGATGCTCGCGACCTTTGGGATTGAACCAATCGCCGCGGATGGGGTCACCGTAGGGATTGAAACTGCCAAAGAACGAATTGGGCAGGGTCACTTTCCAGACATCGTCTTGAACCTTCACCCAGTTCTTGACGACCTCCGAACCCTTGATCTCGACCTTCGCGCCCCGTGCCGCCTGATAGATGATACGTCGGGCGTCGGACTCGCCGCCGCGTGGCGGGGTGACCCGTTCGCGGTAGGTTCCGCCGTGGACGGTGATCACATCGCCCGGCTGCGCGAGGTCGGCGGCGCGCTGAATCGTGCGCAACGGCGCAGCCCGCGTTCCGCGATTGGCATCGTTGCCGTTGGTGGCCACGTGGAACTCAGCGGCGGGGAGGGTGGCAGAGAGGGTGGCGGTGCTGATGAATGCGATGATGGTCGTTCTCATGATCTGGTTTCCGATGATGCTGGCGTTTGCCTGGTTGTTATTCTGGAGGGAACGGCTGCTCAGTTCAAGACCAGGAACGTGAGCCGCTCCCAATCCGCCGTGAGCGAGGCGACCTCGGGGCTTACGAGCAAGGAATCATTGTTCCCGGGTCTGAGGGTTTACACAGTTCTCCTTTGAACGCGCGGCCGAGGATGGCAGAGAGGAGGTCATCGCCGCGACGATTTCATCGCCATCCAGTCCCGGATCAATTCGCCCTGTTGGGTTCCGGCTGCCACCTGTTTCTCTCTCGCGCTTTTGAGAACTTTCAGGTAAGACCAGCCGCATCACAGACACCGACATGGAAACGCCACTCACACCCTTGGAATTCGCGCGCCGCGCGCGCAAGCTCTACGCCGACCGCGAGGCGGTCGTG
>CAYIOH010000616.1:0-2758 GCA_964364975.1 uncultured Bifidobacteriaceae bacterium | reverse complement strand
TGTCGGTCAGGCTGATGGCACTGGCGTTATTGACCAGGATGTCGATGCCGCCAAAGGTTTCCACGGCCTTGGCCACCGCGGCAAGCACCGTTGCTTCGTCGCGGATGTCCACCGCGAGCGCCAGCGCCCGACCTCCGGCGGCTTCGATCTCTTTGGCCGCGGTGTAGATCGTGCCCGGCAACTTCGGGTTCGGCTCCGCGGTCTTCGCCGCGATGACAATGTTGGCGCCGTCGGCGGCCGCGCGTTTGGCGATGGCGAGGCCGATGCCGCGTGAGGCGCCGGTGATGAACAGGGTCTTGCCTTTCAGGGTCATTGCGGTCTCCTGCAGACGGTTATTGCTGCTTTTCGGCGCGTCCGTTCTCGAACGCGGGGTTGGGCGTCGGCACCATCGCACTGGACAAGCTGTCGTCAAAGATGTACAGTAACGCGTACATATTTGGAGGCTTGTGATGGATGCGATTACCTATACCACCGTTCGTGCGAACCTCGCCAGCGCCATGGACCGCGTATGCGATGACCACGAACCCCTGATTATTACCCGAAATGGCGAACAGTCCGTCGTGATGCTCTCGCTCGAAGACTACAAGGCGCTGGAGGAAACCGCCTACCTCTTGCGCACCCCCGCCAACGCCAAGCGCCTTCTCGCTGCCGTCGCACAACTGAACGCCGGTAAAGGCCTTGCGCGGAAGCTGGCGGAGTGAGACTGATCTTCGCTGACGATGCGTGGGAAGACTATCTATATTGGCAGAAGCAAGACAGGCGCATGGTCGAGCGAATCAACAAGCTGATACGTGAGACACAGCGGGAGCCCTTCGCGGGAGTTGGCAAACCCGAACCACTGAAGCATGCCCTTTCAGGATTCTGGTCACGCCGAATTACAGATGAGCATCGCATGGTGTATCGCATAGAGGGCGATGCATTGATGATCGCCCAGTTGCGTTTCCATTACTGAGACGCCCAACGTCGGCTTCAGGCGCGCGTCGCTTGCGGCGAGTCGCCCTGCAAGCCATTGTTCGGTGGCAAGCTCATTCCCGGCACAATCAATTCGTTCGGCTTTTGATGCTCTCTGAGATGGGCGTAAAGATCAATTGCGATCTTGACACCTATAAGCGGGATCAGTAGCCAGAGCGGCGCGTCTAGCCTTTGCACGCCGAACGCCCCCAGGTTGAGCGCCATCAGCATGAGCCAGACGCGCGCAACGGGCTGAACCACGAGCGCGCCCAGGTTCACGCGGTTGCACTCGCCCTTGACAAGGTAGTACCAGACGAACGAGAACAGGTGGCTTGCCGCCAAGACCGCAATTCCGAGCACTATGCCGGCATCCAATTCGCGCCGGAAGACTTGCATGGCCTCCTCCAGTGTCAGCAGCCCGCTTGCGCTGTTGGCCGCGAAAAGGACCGACACGGCCGCATGCCTGACGCTGTCGCTTCCGAATACGCCAAACACGAACATTCCCAGAATCACAACAAGCATCCCGTAGGGTATGAGGAAGAATCCGATGAACGGAAAACAAAACAACTTCACGATCCACATTATGAAAGACGCCGGATACGCGAAGAGCATTTTCAAAACGCTCATCGCTCCGACGATTATCGCTTCCAGCCAGAACAGCAACAGGACCGGAAACACAGACCAGTTCCAGGCGAGCACGCCGTATATCGGCAGCAGGTTTGCTGCAATGAGCAGGAGCGCCGAGGGTGCGAATCGAACCGAGCGTAGCGACTGCGGGATTGTGATGTTCGCCAGCATGGGATTCCGATTCGCTGCCAAAATCTTGTGCCCCCGAATTATTGGCACCGACGGTGTCGGCATCGTGCCACCGGACGTCTGAATTCACCGGCCTTGCGCGGCTTTATGCGCAAGATCCGGTTGAATGATGGTTGGGCCTATTTGGCACCGCGCGTCCCCGCCAGCGCAGTGAAGATGCCAAGACCGATGAACACTCCGCCTCCGAAACGCTGACCGATGTGGCGAACAACGCCACCACGCAGTGCTGGCGCTGCCGCACCAGCGGCCAAAGCGTAGGCGCTGTCGGTTACCGCGGCGATTGCCACGAAGAGAAAACCAAGCGCCATGCTCTGAAACATGGGCGGCGTATCGGGGCTCAGGAACTGCGGCAGAAAGGCAGCAAAGAAAACCGTAGTCTTTGGATTGAGCAGAGCAACAACGAAACCGTCACGGAAGACGCGCTTAACTGGCGCAGCGGCGGAAACGGCTGCAGAGTTCTCTACAGGGGAGCAACGGAGCATTTGCACGCCGAGGTACACGAGGTAGAGCGCGCCGGCATACTTGACTACCGAGAAGGCAAGTGACGAAACCGCGAACAAAGCGGCAAGACCAACTGAAGCAGCAAAGGCGTTGCCGACGTTACCGAGAGCGACACCCGCCACCGACACCATCCCGGACCGACGCCCTTGAACAAGGCTGCGCATAACGATATAGAGTACGCCAGGCCCAGGCGTGACGGCGAGGACAAAGCTCGCAAGAAGGAATGCTGAGAACAGTGGCCAAGGCGGAAAGAGATCAGTCATTGCGGCAACCTTCAATGGGTCCACTAAATCGGGTGAAGATCACATGGAGGCAAACGATTCTCGTGCTTGCATTCGAGGACAGCAATATCACGGCAAAAGCGACTCCGGCTCTTGCAATGCGTGTGATGAAATCTGCGTGTCTTGGTCCCCGTTGCTGTAACACTTGGGCCTACGAATATGCAGGCTAACCCCAGCAATCCGTTTTGTCTATGACGTCGCGGATCCAG
>CAYIOH010000615.1:0-2759 GCA_964364975.1 uncultured Bifidobacteriaceae bacterium | reverse complement strand
TTGAATTCTTCCCGCTTCGCCCGTGGATTCCAGGCGGCAGGCGAGGTTGACGGTTTCACCCCAAAGGTCGTAGGCGAATCGCTTGCGCCCAATGACGCCGGCGATGATCGGGCCGGTACTGATGCCAATGCGGATGCGGATGGAAGTGTTGTACTCGCGGTTGAAGTGCTCAACCTCCTGCTGCATGCTGAGCGCCAGGTCGGCGCCCGCTTCGGCATGATCGGGCCGGGGAAGGGAAAGGCCGCCGGCCACCATGTAAGCGTCGCCGATGGTTTTAATTTTTTCCAAGCCGTGTTTTTCGACCAAAAGATCAAAAGCGGAAAAAACTTCGTTCAATAACTGGACGACCTGCTCCGGACCGATGTGAGCGGACAGGGTGGTGAAGCCGACCAAATCTGCCACCAGCACCGTGACCTCGGGATGGCTGTCGGCGATGTTGGTTTCTCCTTTCTTCATCCGTTCCGCGATGGGTTTGGGGAGAATGTTCAGCAGCAACTGCTCGGACTTCTCCTGCTCGACCTGAAGCTGGTCATGCAGATGTTTGGTGTGAACGGCGTTGCCCACCCGCAGGATCACGTCTTGAATGTCAACCGGCTTGTTCAAAAAATCGTTCGCACCCGCTTCAATGCCCATCAGCCGTTCCTTGCGTTCGGAGAGGGCGGTGATCATCAGAATCGGGAGGTGCGCCGTCTTCTCATATTTTCGCAAATGCTGGCACACGGCGAAGCCGTCCATCTTCGGCATCATCAGGTCGAGCAGGATGACGTCCGGCGGACGCGCGGCAATTTTCTGCAACGCCTGCAGTCCGTTTTCGGCTTCCTCAACTTCGTAGCCGCGCGCTTCCAGCGGGTCCCGCAGCAGACTGCGGTTTTGCTCTTCGTCGTCCACCACCAGCACGAAGCCACGGGCGGGCGACGGCGGGGTGGCGGTGGGTTTCAGGTCTTGGGTTTCATTTTGCATAATTTTCAAGGAGTTATTATTTTATCTGGCGCAAGTTTGCCGACGCAATGAATTGAGTTACGGTGGCGACGAAGGTTCGGGTGTCAATCGGCTTGGTCAGATAGCCGTCGCAACCCGCGTTCAGCGCGGTTTCCTGGTCGCCTTTCATGGCGTTGGCCGTGAGGCCGACCACGGTCAGGTGGCGCGTCGCCGGATTGGCTTTGAGGTGTTTGGTCGCGGACAGGCCGTCCATGCCGGGCAGACTGAAATCCATCAGCACCAGGTCCGGCAAAAGCTCGCCCGCCATCCGCAGCCCTTCTTCCGCCGTCTGCGCCGAACGAACCACGAAGCCGTTCGCCGCCAGCAAGTCGGTGGCCAGCTCCAGATTCAACAGATTGTCCTCGATGATGAGTATTTTGTGGCCTGTCATAAGTTCGCTCCGGGGCCAGCCGCCTCATCACTCAATGCCCCCAGACGTTCCAGTTCCGTGAGCAGACTTTTACTTTCCGTTTTGGAGGTGATGGACTGCACATGACCGGCCAGCCGTTGTCGTTCTTCTTCCGTGAGCGCGGTGCCGGTGTTGATCAGAATGGGAATGTTTTTCGTGCGCGGATGCGCGCGCAGTTGTTCAACGACCTGAATGCCACCGAACTCGGGCATGGTGAAATCCAGAATGATGACTTCCGGAAGATAATTCGTGGCGAACTCCACGCCGGTCCGACCGTGCGAAGTCTGCAGCACGCTAAAACCTTTGTTCAGCAGAGTCTTCGTCAGCAATTCCAGAATGGCCGGCTCGTCATCAATGATCAGAACAGTTTTGAGTTCTTTGCCGATGGTTTTGTCGGATTGGCGGATGGCGTCCACCAAACGGGAACTCACCCGCTCGGAAACCGCTCCTTCCTTGCTCAATAAACTGAACGCCGGCCGGCCATTGCCGTCATCCGAAAAACTCACCTGCGGGATTCCAGCCGGGATGCGGGAGCGGTAGTTGGATTGTTCCGTCGCCTGGCCGTCGCTGCCCATTTTCTTGTCAATTACCACAGCATAAGGCCGCCGGGCTTTCAGCGCCGCCATCAACGCCGCGGTTTCGGAAACCACCGCAACTTCGTAACCCGCACCCGTCAGGTACTGACCAACCAGTTGCTGATGGGAGTCATCATTCGTCACAACTACAACCAATGGACGAATGGTGTCGTCGTGCGCGCCCGGCTGGTCGGTTGGTTCTATTGGCTTGGCTTCGGCCTTGGGAATCGGAATCAAGAAAGTGAAGGTGCTGCCTTTGCCTTCGAGGCCTTCACTCTCCACCCAGATCCGTCCGCCGTGCAATTCGACCAGCCTTTTGGTCAAGGCCAATCCCAAGCCGGTGCCTTGCTGCTGCCGGCCGTAGGACGAGTCCACTTGCTCGAACTCTTTGAAAACGCGCTCCTGGTCCTTCGCTTTGATGCCAATGCCCGTGTCCGTAACGGCGACGCGCAAGGCCTCACCCGCGGGAACCGCATCGGCGCTGGTTGCTTTTTGGATGGCCGCAGTCACAACAACTTTCCCGCCGTCCGGGGTGAACTTGATCGCGTTGCTGAGCAGGTTATACATGACCTGCTTGAACTTCGCTTCGTCAGCGAACAGCGGGGGAAGGTTCGCCCCAACTTCGAACTCAAGGCTGATGCCCTTCTTGTTGGCCAGCGTTTTGACAATGGTTTGCACCTCCGACAAAGCTTTCGGGACGGCGAACGTGTTGCACATCAACTCCACGCGCCCGGCCTCCACTTTGGCCAGATCCAGAATATCGTTGATGAGCTGGAGCAGGTGGCGGCCGCTGTTGA
>CAYIOH010000614.1:0-2777 GCA_964364975.1 uncultured Bifidobacteriaceae bacterium | reverse complement strand
TGCCCAGCGCCTCGCAGATCGGGATTTCCGTCAACGTGGCGAAATACCAGAACGCACCGATCACGCTGGCGACGAGGTTGGACTTGAGCGAGTTGTCGCCCACGAGCGATGCCACATACGCATCCGGGATCAGCGCGCCGATGAAGCCCACCACGAACACGCCGCCGAAAAGCAGCGGCACGAGCAGCTTCGCAAAGTCCCAGGTGTTGTGCATCCACTCGCCGACTTCGGCGCGGTCCATCCAGCGCCAGGTCATGAGCAGGACTGCCAGACCCATCGCGCCGGCCAGCCACCATTTGGCGTGATGCACGGCGATGACCCATGTCTTCGCCTCGTCCACGCCAGCGAGATCGCGCTTGGCAAGCGTGACCTTGTCGCCGCTGCGATGCCGGGCCCAGTCTTCCTTGAGCTGGAACATTACTTCATCGTGCGTTTCCTGAAGCGACACGGCGTCAAACTGTCCGCCGCCCGCCGGGCGCACGATCACGTCGCCGGGGTTATACCAGTCACTGAAGACCAGGAAGGCGACCAGACAGGAAAAGAACAACGAGGTTTTCCAGAGTGGACGTGTCGGGGCTTCGGGTTCCGGCAACACTGCCTGGGCTTCGACTCGTTCACCCTCCTCGCGGCGGAAGATAAGCGCCATCAACAAGCCGATCAGAAACGCAAACGCAATCGCGCCCACGGCCCGCCAAAGCCCGATGGAAATACCCAGCACCCGCGCGGTCAGGAAGATGGCAAGGATGTTGATGGCCGGCCCGGAGTAAAGGAACGCGCTGGCCGGCCCCAGCCCTGCGCCCAACCGGTAGATGCCCGCGAACACCGGCAGCACGCTGCACGAGCACACGGCCAGGATGCCGCCCGAAACTGACGCCACGCTGTAAGCGAGCGGCTGGTTCGACTTCGGCCCCAAGTAGCGCATCACCGACGCCTGCGACAGAAATGTGATCACCGCCCCGGCAATAAACAGAGCAGGAACGACGCAGGCCAGCGTGTGATTCCGCGCATACCATTGGAGCAGTTTGAACGCCTCCTGAATGGCGGCGGTGATCTTGGGGCTCGAAAGCGGCAGGAAATAGGCCAGCACAAAGACGCCTGCCATCCAGCCGAAGATTTTGAGTTCACGGCTCGATGCGCCAATTTGTTGTGCCATGCCCGCGCCGTTCATTTCAGTTCACCGTGTCGTTCTCAGTTCGCCAAACGTGTAATCGCCAACCCCGCCAACCAAGTCAGCGACGAGTTGCCTCATGTGGTCGTGCAGCAATCGCTCCCGCAACAAGTCGCGCCCGGTTTGCGCGCCTGAACTTCAAGACTGGTCACGTAATCCGACGCCTTCGTTTCCGGCGGCAGATTTGCCACAATCTCCTTGTAGAGCGGATCGTTCCAATCCGTCATCGCTTCGACGTATCCGGTCTTCGGCTTGAGAACGATGTCCGTCAAACCTGCCTCGCGAGCCATGTGTTGGGTTTCCTTAACCAGCACTGCGCCCGCGAGACAGCCCACGAGCGCCTCGACCGACTTGACGACCTGCGGCGGCAGTGGCTTGAGCAACGCGATATCCGACACCGCCACCCGACCGCTTGGCCTAAGCACGCGCGCCATCTCGCGCCACACTTGCGGTTTGTCAGGCGAAAGATTGATGACGCAATTCGAGATGACCACATCCACGCTGTTGTCCGCCATTGGCAGGTGTTCGATTTCACCGAGGCGGAACTCGACATTCTCAAGACCGGTCTGCTGGCCATAACTGGCGATGTTACGTCGGGCTTTGGCGAGCATCTCCGGCGTCATGTCCACGCCGATGGCGCGGCCCGCCGATCCGACCTTTCGGCCGGCGATGAAGATGTCGAAACCGCCGCCGCTGCCGAGGTCGAGCACGACTTCGCCGGGCTTCAGCGCCGCCAACGCGCCGGGGTTGCCGCAGGACAAGCCCATGTTGGCACCGACGGGGAGGCTGGCGAGTTCGGCTTCCGTGTAACCGATTTGCTTAGCCAGTTCCGCCGGGTTGATTGCCTTGCCGCTACCGCAACAGGGTGTGCCTGCCGTGCAGCAGGATTCTTCGCTGGCGGCAATGCGCGCGTAACCCGAGCGCACAGCCTCGCGCATTGCGCTCTGTTTTTGCTCATCAAGGGTTGTGCTCATGGGATTTGCCTTTCAAGAGTTCAACGCCGGCACTGACGTCGGCAGATTTCAGCCAGGTCCATTTTCAAGATCCGGCTGAGCCGCCTGGCATCGGCAACCGACTCGTCGGTTTGGGCGAGCGACTTGCCCACCCAGTCGAGGGCTTCGCGCACCACCACGGGGGCCGTCTTGTCGGCCAGCCGGTAATAAACCCAGCGTTCGGTCTTGCGCGACAGAACCAAGCCAGCATGGTTTAGCACGGACAAATGTTTGGACACGGTGGAGGGCGCGAGGCCAAACAACGCCGTGATCTGGCAGACGCACAGTTCGCCGCGCCGCAACGCCAGCAGCACGCGCACGCGGTTCGGGTCGGACAACGCTTTGGTGACGGCCATGAATTCGCGCATAGGCAAATCGTTGGGGTCTGGTTATTTTTTGCTAAATGGATATTTCGCCATACAACGAAATGAAAGTATCGCTGATCTTGGCCGCTGGCAAACTTTTTTTACAAGTCGGCACAGGTCCATACCCGGCCATCTCTGCTTGACGACAGGACAACCGGTGGAAAATCGAACTTCACGACCCTCGTCAGCGGCCGAGGCAGGGCGTTTGGCTGGCAGGCTCATAGAACGGGACTGGCCGTGAGGATGAGTCGA
>CAYIOH010000613.1:0-2778 GCA_964364975.1 uncultured Bifidobacteriaceae bacterium | reverse complement strand
TTTGTCCTGCTTTGCTAACTACACAACTTGTCCTGCTTTGCTCGCCCCGCGACACGCTGCGATTGCCAAGTGTGTGGACGTAATGATTGGCAACGAGGAAGATTTCACCGCGTGCCTCGGTTGCAAAGTCGAAGGCGCGGATGAACACCTGCTGCACATTGACGTGACCGCGTTCAAAAAAATGATCGAGACTGCGGTGAAAACGTTTCCGAACTTCAAAGCGACTGCCACGACCTTGCGCGCCGCAAAGACCGCGACCGTGAACGATTGGGCCGCCATCGCCTGGATGGATGGCAAGTTTTACGAGAGCCGTAAGTATCCCGATCTCGAAATCCTCGACCGCGTCGGCGGCGGCGACAGTTTCGCGTCTGGCTTCATCTACGGCCTGATGACCACCGGAGACGCGCAACAGTCCGTGGACTACGGCGCAGCCCACGGCGCGCTGGCTATGACTACACCGGGCGACACTTCGATGGCTGACAAGGGCGAAGTTGAAAAGTTGATGAAGGGCGGCGGCGCGCGGGTGCAGAGATGAACAATGAAACGACCAAGGACAGACCATTATGCCAACACTGAACAAACTGTGGGCAGGTAGAGTTTACGGGACAAACACCGGCAACTTTTACATGGAGTTCACGGATGCCGGTCCAAAAGTAACTGGTATCGCGCGTTTCCGGGATGATGCCTTGGGTGTGGCTGTTTATGAGGTGTCCGGAACTTTCGATGGCGAGCTGAAGCTTACCGGCCAGCCACAAGAGGCAACGCAGGGAATTGCGTTCGGGAAGATTCAAATTGAGGGACAGTTGACAAAGGAAGGATATCTCCGGGGCAAGTGGAGTTCTTCGATTGGAACAGGCGGAACCTTTGAAGCCTTTCCGCACAATGTGAACTCGCCAAAGGCTGATTCTCTTTCAACAGCGAACCCTCCAGTACCAGAGCAACTTTTCAATCGCACCATTCCGCTTCGATCATTGCGCCTGTTCGCAGACGATGTGCGCCAGTTAATCGATCATATGAGGGAAGGTTTTCTTTCCGGTCGGCCTGTTGTCACCTATATCCTGCGCGGCAGTCAAGTCACACGCTATGCTGAGCAGTTTCTAAACGAAATGCAGAATCTTGATCGCTTAAATTACTTGAAGATCAATATTCAAGAACCAGAAGCGCACGGCATTAATCGAGTTGTCACTGTCGAACTCAGTGCGTTTGGCAGTAACGAAGTGCGAGTCCAAGGAATCCAAGAATCCTGGGTGATCGGAAAAGCGGAAGCTATCGCAGCTTTCTTGCGACGTCATGACAATGCATTGATAGCGACGTATCGAAAGTTTGGACTGAGCCTGAACAGCATGATTTTCTTTGCGATGTTGGTAGTGATGCCAGGCATTACATCTTGGCTGAATCGGACAATGTTTGCCGTAGGCGTAGCATTGCTGTTGGCTTTGCTGTTCGTCCTTCATGCCCGTCTCATACCCAACACCGTGATCATCCTCGGCGGCGCGAAGCCAACATTCTGGTCACGAGCTTGGCCCAAAATCGCTTCTTGGATCGTCACTGTGAGCGCAACAGTCGCGGGTGGGCTACTACTATACTGGCTAACGAAAGGGACGCCGAAGTCACCTTGAAGCTGGAACGCTGGATTGCCCCGGTCTTTCACAAACAATGTTTTCAATACAGTAACGGACGCTACTCTATCGCTTGCTTGTTTTGACTTTCCCCACCGCTCTCACTACTCTGACCCCATGGAATCGCTCCATGCGCCGTGGCGCATCGAATACATCCTGTCGCCTAAGACTGAGTTGTCTGCCACCCTGTTCACGCGGATCGCCCAGTCCAGCGACGACGAAGCTAACCACCTTCAACACAAACGGAAGCCTCGCCATGAAAATCACTGGCCTGCTCCCGACAGCTCGCTTCTTCATCGCACAAGTCGCGGTTGTGGCAGGCTTGGCGGTTTCGCTCTCAGCCGTGGCGGCTGAGCGCACGGCGTTGTTCGACGAAGCCCGCGCCAATGCTCGCAAGGCCCAACCGTTGCTCCTCCACGCCCTGCAATGGCTGGCGGACGAGGTTCGCCATCTCGATCCGCAGAGTGGTCTGCTGATTACGCCGGCATCAAGCAAGGTCTGGAACACGCGCGACACGGCGGCGGATGTTTATCCTTTCTTCACTTGGGCGGCGTATCTGCTCGCGCCGGAGGTTTTCGAGAACGAGTGCCGGCGCATCCTGGAGTTCGAGCGCACCAAGACTTGCACGCGCGGACGGTTGCCGTGGGATTTCGACACGACGAGCCAGACTCTCGTGCCGCAAAACGACGCGCAGCAAATGTTCGGCGCGTCCGAGTACGTGAAGGACGGTCTGGTGGCGATTGTCGAGGTGGTCGGGCGCGGGCCGTGGGCGGAACGGATGCGCGAAATCGAGGAGGACTGTTTTCAATTCGCACTGTGGGAGACGCCGCGGGGCCGCCTGCCGATGGACAACCTCGAGGTCAACGGCGACCATTTGCAGTCGCTGACGCGGTTGTTCACCCTGACCGGCGACCGGCGCTACCTGGAATGGGCGGAACGGATCGCCGAATACTACTTCGAGACAGCCAACTACCGGCCCGTGCAACTGCGCGATCACGCCTGCGAGATGATCGGCGGTTTCGCCCTGCTTTACGCTGTGGAGAAACAGATTGGCTCGCCCAAAGCCGCGCGCTACGAGCCGCTCGTGAAACGGATGCTGGACGACATTGTTGACTACGGTCTGACACCCGAAGGGCTGATGCACGCCGTGGCGCACACG
>CAYIOH010000612.1:0-2781 GCA_964364975.1 uncultured Bifidobacteriaceae bacterium | reverse complement strand
ACATGGTCTACGACGGCCTGACCTCGACCTTCGACGGTCTCCACATGGTCGAGCGAGTCCCCGGCCAGCACGCGCTGAAACAACTCCGTGCAGTGAGGGACGGACGAGAGGTGAACGATGTCCCGCATCATTGAAAGACCGGGAATCTCCGCCTCGCTGTAACCAAGCGTCTCGCGCCACGCCCGGTTCACGTAAAGGAGCGTGCCGTCCGGCCGGACGCTCTGGATCAAATCGTGGGCATTCTCAAAGAGGTCGCGGAAGCGCTCTTCGCTTTCGCGCCGCGCCTCTTCGGCCAGCTTGCGCTCGGTGATGTCGTTGATGACCGCCAGGAATACGGGCTTGCCGCCGTCCTGGACAAGTTGCAGGTCCACTTCCACGGGGTAGCGGCTGCCATCGGCCCGGCGATGGACGGTTTGGAAAATAATCTTCTCCTTCTCGCGGCGGCGCAGCGGCCCAATCAGTTCGTGGAAAGCCGCCTCCGAGAATTCGGGTTTAATAGCGAGCGGCGTGAACGTGCGCATGGCGTCCATCGCATACCCCAGGTTGCGCTGGGCGCACGCGTTGGCATATTCAAAGCGCAGCGTCTGCGCGTCAAAAATGTAGATTTCATTCAGGCTGGCTTCGAGCACGTCCACCAACCGCTTGCGCTCGTCTTCCGACTGCTTGCGCCCGGTGATGTCGCGAATAAATCCGGTGAACATCGGCGGCTCGGTGTCGGCGATGCGGGCAATCGTCAGTTCAATCGGAAATTCCCCCGCGCCCTTCCGAATCGCTGTCAGTTCCAGGCGCTTGCCCAGGACCGGGCCTTCGCCCGTCGCCAGATAATGCGCCATGCCGCGGCGATGCTGCTCGCGCAGCGCCGGAGGGATGATCAGTTCCGCCATGTCCTGTCCCAAGGCCTCGGCACGAGTGTATCCAAAGGTTCGCTCGGCCGCCGGATTGAACTCGATAATTTTCCCTTCGTGGTTAATGGCGACGATGCAATCCAGAGCCGATTCCAGAATAGCCCGATTGGACGCATCACTCTTGCGCAGCGCCTCCTCCGCCTGCTTGCGCGCGGTGATGTCTTGCGTCACCCCTTCGGTTCGCACCGGGCGACCCGCCGCATCGCAGACCACATGGCCGATGGCCTGCACATACTGCTCGGCGCCATCAGGGCGACGGACCCGGTACTCGATGTCATAAGGCTGACCGGAGCGAACGTGAGCAGCGACCAGCGCGGCAACGCGATCGTGGTCGTCGGGATGGACCAGTTTCAGCGCGCGTTCGTGAGACGGCTGAAAATTTTCCGGCGTGACGCCAAAAATGCGATACATCTCCGCCGACCACCACAACTCCCCGGTGGCCAGGTCGCGTTGCCAGCTCCCAATTTGGGCGATGCGTTGGGCCTCGTTGAGCCGGGCTTCACTTTCGCGCAGTTGGACTTCGTCCCGTTGGTGCTGTCGTTGTTGCTCGGCTTGATCCAGGGCGCGTCTGACCGCGGAAGGGAGCCGTTCCAGCCGCTGCTTGAGCAGGTAGTCGGTCGCGCCCAGGTGCAGGCACCTCACCGCTTCCTCTTCGCCCAATGAACCGGAGACGAGGATCACTGGCGCGTCCGGTTGTTTCTCCCGCGCCAGCTTCAACGCGGAGAGGCCGTCGTAACCCGGCAGGTTGTAGTCGCACAGGATGAGGTCGAACGAATCCCCGGCCAACGCCGCTTCGAATCGTTCCTGGTTGTCCACGCAGACGATGCCGCAGAGCAGACCGTCGGCTTCGAGTCGGTCCTGAATCAGCGCGGCGTCGCGCGGGCTGTCTTCCAAGTGCAGGATGCGGATGGGATGTTTTGTGTCAGGCATATCGCTGGGGTGGGTGGGCTCAGGCACTGGTGCTGGGGAAGCGGCGCAGGCTCTCGGGCGGCGGTTGGTTGACGACGGCCCAAAACCCGCCGATTTGTCTCACCGCCTCGACAAAGTCCTGGAATTTCACCGGCTTGACCACGTAGGCGTTCACGCCGAGTTGGTAGCTGTTGACCAAATCCTGTTCTTCGCGCGAGGAAGTCATCACGACCACGGGGATGACTTTGAGCCTGGGGTCGCTCTTGACCTGGCGCAGGACTTCCAGCCCGTCCACCTTGGGCATCTTCAAGTCCAGCAGGATGACGGCGGGCTGGTCGTTGGTTCGGCCCGTGAACGCGCCGCGCCGATACAGGTAATCGAGCGCTTCGGCGCCATCGCGCAGGGTGAGAATTTCGTTGGCCAGATGGTAGGTCTTGAGCGCCTCGAGCATCAATTCCGTGTCGCGCGGGCTGTCGTCCACCAGCAGGATGCGTTTGAGGGAGTTCATGGGAGTTAAGAGTTAAGAATTAAGAGTTAAGAGTTAAGGGTTGGGGGAGCACATTCGTCATTGTTCACTCTCAATTCCTTCTTTCCGTATTTGGAACTCAGGAGAATAGAGGAAAGAATCTTGGTGAGCTGTCCGGTTTCGTCCACCAATTCTCGCAGCGCGGCGGGAGCGACCAGTTTGGCTTCGGCAATCAACTGGAGCCAGTAGGCGGACTCGCGCGCTTCTTTATAGGCGATGGACATTTTAGCGATGAAATCAGGCCGGCTCTGTCCGCCTTGGGCTTCGTGAACATTTGCGCCGATGGACGTTCCTGATCGCAACAATTGTCGGCCCAGAATACGCCCGGCCCCATCCTGCTCCAGCGCACGATAGAGTGCGATGAGCCGAAGCGAATAGGCAACCGTGCGTTCAGCGATGTCCGGCGCTGGCTTGGGTTGGGGCGCTGCCACTGTTTTCATT
>CAYIOH010000611.1:0-2781 GCA_964364975.1 uncultured Bifidobacteriaceae bacterium | reverse complement strand
AAGAAGGTGACGCCTCCGTTGAACCACTGCTTGATTGTTTGGAAAATGACAAACGATTAACCTGTTCGGTCAGCTTTGGCCGTGATTTTTTCCGTGACCGGCGTGTGTTGCCGGTTTCAAGCGCTGCAAAATCCGCGTTGCAACAAATCTTGCACGCCCGATTCCAAAGTGCGGCGGAAATCCGCGCTTATTGGAAACAGAATAAAGGTTTGAAACTCGAAGATCGCTGGTATGCAACTTTGGGAGATAATCAAGCCGGAATCGTGCAATGGTTGCAAGCGGCACGCGACATTATGCAGCCGGAGAATGTCACTGGTGTGCCCGGCAGCGGTTATTACAGTTCCGCTCCATTGAAAGCCGGAGAAAATCCGAAATTACGGGGCGAGGTTTTGCGCACCAATAAAAATCCATCTGTAACAGATTTGCTTTTGAAATGTGCGACGGTGGTTGCGGAGGGAGCCAATCAAAAAGACCAATCCATGGGCGTTGAGGCCATCCGAAACGGCACTGAACTGGTGAGCATTTTGTCGCAGTGGGACAAACCGGCAACTGCGGTTGCGCCCGCACAGTCGCTGATGCGTCACTCTATTGGCCTTTGGCCAAACTGGACAACCTTTATCATGTCATCGGGACATGACTTGGCGCGCTACATTCCGAAACTGACGCAAATTCGCGTTGAAGGCGGCGACACAAATGCGCTGATTGAATATGCCGATTGGATAAAATCAGCGGACGAAGAAAAAGTGGAGCAGTATGCTATCGATGCCTTTGAACCACTGTGGCGCAATCCTAATGACCCAACGGTTTCGACTGTGAGCAAATGGCTGTTCAATGACCCCGCTTCGCCTTGGAGTAAATTGCCTTGGAAACGATCCACATTTCACGACCCACTTGATTCTAATTTGGTGAAGCTGCCCGCGTTCCGCCGATTATTGGCGCGAGAACTGGAAAATCGGACAGTGGTCGGCTCGATGGGGTGGCATGTCGGCCAAGGCATCAACATCAGCTATAACATTGGCACCTCAAGCGGTGGCTATCATTTCACTTGGCCGGAGACCGAAAGCCCCACCGACGGCACAAAAGTCGAAATTCGCCGATGTGATTGGGTTGCGTGGTCATTGTCTAAATCAAAACAAATCCCATTTTTCAACTCGTTTGCACCAGTTGAAAAGCGGGACGAGGCAATCAAGAATGCCAAGGCAGATTTGATTAAATAAAAATAATTTACCAATCATCTGTTGCTGAAAAGTTTATCCGTCACCGCCACGAATTGTTCCAAACTCAATTTCTCCGCTCGTTCCTGCGGCGAGAGTTCTAATTCCGCAAACGCCCGTTCCAGTTCTTCGACCGGCCAGTCCTCTTTCAATAACTTCATCATCATCTTCCGCCGCTGCGAGAATGCGCGCTTCACGATCTTTACGAACGCTTCGCGATGGTCGTCCGGCAGCAACGGTTTCGCGCGCCGCACGAGCGTGACACAGGCCGAGTCCACGTCCGGCGCGGGGAAAAAACACGCCGCCGGAATTTTGAACCAGTCGCGTGGTTCGTAGTCGAGTTGAACCAGCAAAGTAAGCACGCCGTAATCTTTATCACCCGGTCCGGCCATCAATCGCCGCGCGACTTCCAGTTGCAGCGTCACGACCATCCGCTCCGGACGTTTTGGGGACAGCGCCAGTTCCACCAAAATCGGTGACGCCACCGAGTAGGGCAGATTCGCCACGAGCTTCCACTCGCTCCAATCACGCGGTTCGCGTTTCAAGAATTTGAGCGCGTCGTCGTGCAGTAGCTGGAATTCGGGGTTCTGATCTGGTGGGAAACGTCCGCGTAGGAATTCCACCAGCCGCGCATCTTTCTCGATTGCTAACACCTCGCCGGCACGGTCCAAAAGCAATTCCGTGAGCGGACCAAGACCGGGACCAATTTCCAGAACTTTGTCCTCTTTTGTCAGTTCCGCCGCGTCCGTGATGCGTCGCAGTTGGTTGCCGTCGTGGAGAAAATTTTGCCCGAGGGATTTCGAAAGCTGAATCCCTCTCACAGCCAGCACTTCGCGCATTTCGGAAAGTTTCATCGAAGAAGAATTGAAACCGCAGATGAACGCAGATGGACGCAGATGGGAAGCCAGCGGCTTCTCGGATGGAGGACTTTATCTGCGTTCATCTGAGTCCATCTGTGGTTAAGACTTTTTCCAGTTCGTTCACGGCAGCAGACAATTGCGCCTCCGTGATCGTCAGCGGCGGCGTGAAGCTGATGACATTGCTGTGCTCACCCTCTGGCAACAGGATGTAGCCGCGATCCAGCATCGCCTTGATAACACGCAGCGCCTCGTCCGTCGCAGACGAACCATCCGGCTTGCGTAGTTCGAGACCCACCATCAAGCCCGCACCACGTGCGCTGACCTGCAATTTGGGATTTGAGATTTCAGATCGCAACACCTTCAATAACCAATCGCCGAACTTTGCGCTGCGCCCGACGAGTTTGAGCCGCTGGAGTTCGGCAATTTGCGCCAACGCCATCGCGCAGCCGACCGGGTGGCCCAGAAACGTGCTCGTATGAATCGCCTCGCCACTTGACACCGGCCACGCGGCATCCATCACATTCGTGCGACCAACGCACGCCGAAAGCGGAAAACCGCCCGTCAACGCCTTGCCCAGGCAGATAATGTCCGGCACCACGCCGCTGTGCTCACAGGCAAACCATTTCCCGGTGCGCCCAAAGCCGGTGTAAATTTCATCCAGAATCAGCAGCGCTTTGTGTTCATCGCAAAGCCGGCGAAGCAGCGGC
>CAYIOH010000610.1:0-2787 GCA_964364975.1 uncultured Bifidobacteriaceae bacterium | reverse complement strand
GCCCGAGCCGCGCGAAGCCGCCGTGGCGGACGTGACCGGCGACGGCAAAAGCGACCTCGTCGTCCTCGTGCACGACCGTATCCTGGTTTATCCGCAGGAGTGAGGGTTCGTTGAACCGTGACCCGTTGAAACGTTGAATCGGCCCGGTTGCGATGCCCCGGTTGAATGCAAAGCTGAGGCACAGCCGCTGACAAGCGGCGTGGCCGAAGCGGATGTGGTTGTGTTGCCGCCGGCAGTCACGATTTCCAGCGCAGCCGCTGTTGCCTTCAGCGGCTTCGATAATTCACTTCTTCACGCGGGCTCTTCTCGCCAACGACACAAACTCGGGTTCAATCCAAATGGTGTCTGACTCGAATGGCACTTAGATAGGCTCACGGTTTTTGGCGGTATTTGCCGCGGTGCTGGAGTTCTTTCATTAAATGGCGTGGGCGATTGAGCAATTGGTATGGCTTGGGCCGGCGTTTGACGGCGCGCGGTTCAGGGCGGTCCGGACGCTCTGGCACCTGATCTTGGGCGATGATTTCCAACAAGCGAGCGAGGAGTTGTTTTTGTTTTTTCCGGGAAGGGGCCTGCGCCAGCGCGACACTGAATTGCCGTACGGAGTCCACCGTGCCTTTGAAACTGAGCCGTTCCAGCGGCACGTCATAAAGGGCGCCGGCTTCCGCCATCAGACCGCGGATCAGATTGTAAGCGATGAAAAACATTTCCAGTTCCTTATGCACGAGCTTGGGACTTTTGCAGCGCAGCACTTCCATGCCCATGGAAGTCTTGAGGTCCCGAAACCACAGTTCGATGCGCCAGCGCCGCGCATACAAGCCGGCCAGTTCCTCGGCCGGATAAGCCCGGGCATCGAGCAGCGTGGTGACCAGGGTGACGGATTGGGTGCGGAAGCCCGGCACTTCCCAAACGAAGCGCACCACCCGCACCGAGAGTTCCTTGGGCATGAGCTGCCAGAGCGCCTTGGGCAGATAACGCGGTTTCTGCCGCGGCTGGCACCAGACCATCAGGCGGTCGTTTTTGCCCAAGCGTTTGCCTTTGCGCAAATCGGAGGGTCGCGCCTGATGCAGGCGAAAGAGGCTCTGCACGCCACGCCGCCACAACAACCCGATCAGGGTGTAAGCGCTAAAGCCCCGATCCGCCAGCGCCAGGTCGCCCCGCTTAAATGGCTCCAGCAACTTTTGCAACAAGGTCAGTTCGTGCTGGTGCTTGTGGCCTTTGGCGTAATCGAGCAAAGCGCCGGTGGCCAGACTGAACACGCCGACGAGTTTCAAGAGCGGGAAACCGCAGCCGGGCTGCTGGCCGCCGGGTTGGGGATACGCGCGCTGGTTTTTCGGCGTGTCGGGCAGGCTGGTGCTCGTGCCGTCAATGACTTTAACCCGGAGGCCGCGCCAAAGGGGGCGGGCTTTTTCCGCGTGCGCGGCGGCGGCGCAACGCAGGCGCGGCAGAACGTCCAGCGGCAGCCGGTCGCGGGCTTGACAGTAGGCGCTGGTGCCTGCGTCCACACGGCCGCCGTTGTGGAGGGCAAAGAGCGCCTGGATTTGGCGGACGACTTGGCGGCAGGGGCAATCGGGATGGAGGACTTGGTAAAGAAAGCCAAAGAAGGTGCGGCGGACCGAATAGACCCGGTCGCGGCTGTTGGGGCCTTCGTCCGCTTGCGACAAGAGCCCTGGCGGCAGGAGTGGGCTGAAGAGTGGGTCGAGGTGGAGGAGGCTGTGCTGGCGCAAGTGTTGGACGCGCCGGCCCAAGGGGGCCAGGCGCTGGCGCAGTTGCGGGAAGAAGGGAGTGTGGGGCATAAGGCGGTATATCTACCGCCCTATTGACACGCCGGTTACACTGCCATTCAATGAAAAAAGAAAAATCCGCTCCGGCGGCTTCCTCCCCGTGGGAAGCCGACTATGAAAAATTGCGCCGCTCGCTCTGCGCCCTCGGTTGGATCAGCGAGGGCTACGTCCAGGATCGCGGACCGGGGGCCGGCGGGCCTTGCTATCAGTGGACGCGCAAAGTGCGGGGTAAAACCCTCAGCGTGGCGTTGTCCCGCGAGCAATATGAGTGGCTGCGCCAAGCCATTGAGAATTGGCGGCGAGTGCAGGCCACCCTCAAAGCCATGCAGCGGCTGTCCCGTCAGGTCCTCTTTGCGACCGTGCCACATCCCCCTCGTCGCAAACGCCTCTCCAAGAAAGTTTTGGGCCTAATCTAAGCGCCATTCTCATCAGACCCTCCACTTCGTTTCCTCTGCCCCCTCTAAAATTCCGTACGGTGGGTTTTCCCCAGTACGGCTTCAAACCCGCTTGACGCCACGGCCACCTTCGCGCGCGTGTCCACGCCCGCTTATAGGCCGTGGCTGTCGGTTCCTCGGTTCCCGGCGGTTTGTCCGTAGTGGGTCTTGCGACCAAGCGGCACCGAGAACTTCTGACCCCGACCGCGAGTCCAGTGGCCCTTGGCTCCCCGGCCGGTTGTTCTGTCCGGTCAGCTCGTCGCTTACTATGGCCACATCTGCGCCTCTGGCGACCACCCGGCGGCTTATGGATTATTCCGCCGGGCTGCGGGCCCAGCCCGCCAGCCCCAGAGGGTCCCCAATTTACTCTGCCAGTCCCTTTATCCCATGCTGTCGCCCGTACTCCGGTGATCCCAGCCACTGCATACGACGATGCCTTTGTGGCCGGTGGTGCCTTCGCCATAAGTGTATTGGCTCGGCGATCACATTTTCCCACCAATCCGGTCAGGTGGAGTGTTTAACGGAGCTGCAGCATTCGCTTGATGCTACGGCCTGGAATATTGCTTGCCCTG
>CAYIOH010000609.1:0-2787 GCA_964364975.1 uncultured Bifidobacteriaceae bacterium | reverse complement strand
GCATCATTCACAGGCATGTTCAAAGTAAGCGGGAATTTTTCACACAGGCTCTGAAGGCCGCGCTCCGGCTGCCCCTCAACTGCATCGTTCCGGTTTAGCGCTGTGTTGTCACCGCGCCGCACGCGCCGATGATTTCAACTTTTTGTCCGGCCGCGAAACTTCTGGAACACCAGCTCCGCCATTTCCTTCGCCGCCGGAACTTTGAACGCGAGTGCCACCAGCCAGTAAATCAGACCGGCCGCCGCCGCTGGCGCAAACACGGCCCCAATTTTAAGTGCGATCACTTCGTGCCCGAGCGAACCTTCCCAGAGGCGACCTCCGGCCCACGCAATCAAACCAGCCAGCGCGCCTGCCACTGCCAGCGGCAGCAGCGTCGCGCACAGCGATGCCATCTCCAATGTGCCCAGCTTTCGGCGGAGCGCGTAGAACAAGAGAACCATGTTGCACAGCGAGGTTGCGGTGTTGGCGATACCCAACCCGCCCTGCCTCAACGGATGCACGAGCGCGGCCGTAAGAACCAGATTCACAGCCAGGCAGAACAGGCTGATTTTCATCGGCGTTTTGATGTCGCCCAAGGCATAAAACGCCCGCGCCAGAATGTTGACGGTCGAGAACGCCACCAAACCCGGCGCCAGGCATACCAACGCCAACGTGGCGCGTCCGGTTGAAGCAGTGGTGAATTTGCCGTGTTCAAAAATCAGCCGCACAATCGGCTCGGCCAGCACGACGAGCAGAATGGACGCAATCAAGTTGGCGAAGAGCAGCGTGCCAAGCCCGTGCCGCAACGTGGCGCGGTATTCGGAGAAGTTTTTTTCCGCCGCCAGCCCGGCCAGCGTCGGGAGCAGAAATGTCGCCAGCGAGATGCCAAACATTCCTTGCGGCAGTTCCATCAACCGCACCGCATAGTCGAAGGACGCATTGATCTGCGGGTCCACCCAAAAGGCGATGCCTTGCGTGGCCAGCACGTTGATTTGAAACGCGGCCACACCCAGCGCGCCCGGGATCATTTGCGTCACGACGCGCCGCACCGTTTCATCCCGCCATGGGGAAACCCAGCGGTAGCGAAATCCGTCGCGCCACAACGTCGGCATTTGAAACGCGGCCTGGGCCACGCCGGCAACCAGCACCCCGATGGCCAGCGCGAAGATTTGCTCGTCCAACGCCTTTCCCATTTTCGGCGCGAGCCAGAGCACCGATGCGATCATCACGACGTTCAGCATCGTCGCGCCCATGGCCGGGATGAAGAAATGGCCGCGCGCATTGAGCATCCCCATGAACGCCGCCGCGATGCACACCATCAGCATGTAGGGGAACATCACCCGCAACAGCCGCAGCATCAGTTCCGTCTGCGCGTCGAATTGATGCACGGCCAGCGCGAGCGACACGCCGAGCATGACGAGGCCGATGATGACAGCCGCCGCGACGACGAGCCCGGAGATCACCGCGTTGGCTGACCGCCACATTTCAACTTCGCCCTGCGTCTTTTCTTTTTCCTTGAAAACGGGAATGAACGCCGCCGTGAGCGCGCCCTCGCCGAGCAGCCGCCGGAACAGATTGGGAATCAGAAAGGCGATTTTGAACGCGCCCGCCACCCGCTCGTCGCCCATAAAGTTGGCATAGACCATCTCACGCACCATGCCCAGCAGGCGGCTGGTCAGAGTGGCGCCGGCCATCGCCCCGGATGACTTGAGCATTTGTGACATCGGGGGCGGAGTCTAAAGTCTGGAGTCCAAAGTCTAAAGTCCAATGTCGGCGAGGCTGAAGCTCCGTCGGAGCGAAATCTTTGTAGAAATGTCGGTTTCAAAAGAATCCCAAGCCTGGTCAGGGGCGGTACCGAATCTTGTCGAGCGACAAGTGCGAGATCGTGTGAAGATGTCGCTCCTGACGGAGCTTTTGCACTTTGCGTTACGTGGCTACAAGGATGTCGCCCTTGACGGGGCTGGCGAACCGCGGTTCCGGTAATGCAGGATTTTGAACTCCGGCGTGTCACGAATTTCCTCCGCCAGTTCAAAGCGATCCTCGAACGGTGGGAAAAAAGCGTCCCCCTCGACGGTACGCTTGACAAGGGTGAGGTAAAGATCGGAACACCATGACAACGCCTGCGCATAGACTTGCGCGCCGCCACAGATGAAGATTTCGCGGCCATCGCTCAACGCGGGCAATGCTTCCAGTGAATTGATCGTCTTCACGCCGGGATGCAAAAATGCACTGCGGCTCAACACGATGGTTTCGCGATTGGGCAAAGGCCTGTCAATAGACTCAAAGGTTTTCCGACCCATCACAATGACGTGGCCGGTGGTCATTTGCTTGAACCACCTGAAATCCTCCGGCAGATGCCACGGGATTTTGTTCCCCGCGCCAATCACGCGGTTGAGCGACATGGCGGCGATGGTTTTGAGTGGTTTCATCATTCGATGACTTTCCAACTATCAAGATCTCCGGGCAAATGCAGTTCCCATTTCAAGTAATGCCGGGCCGCTTCTTCTGCGCTTTTGAAAATAATTCCTCCTTGTTCAGACACAACGGCCAAATCATAAGGACTCGCTCGCCTGAAGTGATAAACAAACCCTTGCTCTCCTTGCCGCTCAATTACTCCAATGTCGTCAACTGGTTGGCCTGGAATGATTGGCTTTAACTCATATGGAAACCATTTTTCATCACGTAGGATGTTTGCGAGAAATCGCACAATTTCTTCAAACTTCATTGGCGGATGAGGCCAAATCCCGCGAGCAATGCGGTCAGGAACATTGTAATGTCCGTGGCTCAACAAATATTTGAGGCTTTCAG
>CAYIOH010000608.1:0-2797 GCA_964364975.1 uncultured Bifidobacteriaceae bacterium | reverse complement strand
GAGCTGGGCAGCTTCGTGGACGTGGCCGGCTGGATTCGAGAGTCATTTACTGCCGTAACCAGCCATTGAATGCCGGTGCGATTGAAAGTGGCGGTCAGGGCTGAAGTTGTAGCGCAGAGTGGCACTCGGCAGAATGTGATACTTTTTGGCGCTACCGAGCCTTTCCACGCCCAGCGGATTAACAATCCGCGATACAGCAGATTGCCAATCTGCGCTACAGGTGACAGGCACTTCCGATCACACCCTTGAATACGGTGACATTGAGTTGAGTCGGATGCTTTGGATAGCGTTGTGGATCAAGACAGGCAATGGGCTTTGCGATCTTTATGAAAACGCCGGTATCACCGACTTGGATTCCGGGCCTGATCCTGGTAATGGCATGGTTGCCGGGCGGCCTGGCGCAAAACGAAACCAATCGCCCTCCGATCGTCGCACCGGACGCGACCGCGGCGGCGACTCCAGCGTCGTCGGCGAACAACCCGGCGACCCATGCGGCAACCGCTCCGACGGATATGTCCTCACCAACGGCAAGTGGTGCGACCGCAAATGCCGCTCCCGAAAGCAAGCCGCTGCCGGCGAAACTTCGGCTTTCACCGTGGACCGCCGAGATCGTGAAGCTGGCGGAGTCCGGCATCGAAGCTGACGTCATCTTGTCGTTCATAGACAACTCGGGCATGTTCAATCTTGGCGCGGACCAGATCATCTACCTGAGCGACCTGGGCGTTTCCGGTCCGACCATCAACGCGATGCTGCAACACGACCGGGAAGTGATCTCCGGTTTGAGGCCGCTAACGATCGTGAGTGAACCCGCTTCGGAACCTGCATTGCCCTCCGCCTTCACCGCCAGTCGTGAGGCTTCAAGCAAGACGAGCACGCAACCGGCAACCGCGCCCGCTCACTCGGCTCCGGTGACTACTGAGTTGGCGGCCAGCCCGGGCGAAGGATCTTTGGCGGAGGTCAACCGAAGTGTCGCCGACATTCAGCCAGGCTTGCTGCAATACACCATGACGGATGAACGGGAACCGGTCAGGCAGTCCGTGCGTAGTCAAACAAGGCAATCATCCGCAAAAAATGAAAGTCTTTACCCCGTCCGGGAACCTTATCCCGTGGAACTTTTGCCTCCGATCATCTTTATCAATGCGCCCGAGCGGACTCCCAACACACTGATCATTGTGGGATTCCCGCAAACCACCACGAATGGACACTGATGAACGGAAGGTGCTGCTGGTCGCGCCGGCTCGTCTCGTCAAAGCAAGCGGAGATGGGAGTTGGACGAAGCCGCGACAAGCAGTTGAGGGTTGAAGCTTCAAGAATAGCGGCACAGTCTGCTTCGGCAGGAAGATTTCTTTGGCAAACGGCCGGAAACAGGTTAAGCAACGCTCCCGATGCGACTGAAGTTGTGTGCGTGGCTGGCGCTGCCCCTGCTCGTTTTCGGCACGGCGGGTTGCGGCGGCTTCTTTGCGCGCAGAATGGCCCAGGCGCCGAACACGTATCCCTCGTGGCTGGCTCCGGCGGCCCCGGTTGAACTGGCATTCAGCTCGAAGTTCCTCACGAATTTCCACGCCCACTTCGCGGAGGTTGGTCCGCCGTCAGCCCGATTGCATTATCGCGTTGTCGAGCCAGCCGATTACCATCTGGACATCTCCTCGACCAACTGGCTGGCGCGTGGGCGTCCGCATTTCAAGTTCTCCTTCCGCGCCGCCGTGCCGGGCGATTCGAACGCCTGGACCCGGACGCCGCGCGGCACCGTGGTGCTGTTGCACGGTTACGGAGTGGCGCAGTTCGCGATGTCGCAGTGGGCGCTGCGCCTGGCGCAGGAAGGCTGGCGTTGTGTGCTGGTGGACCTGCGCGGGCACGGCAAATCAACGGGACGGCGAATTTACTTCGGCACACAAGAGGCGCGGGACCTGAGCCAACTACTAGACGCACTGGCGCGCAACGGTCAACTGGCGATGCCCGTCGCGGCCGTCGGGGAATCTTATGGTGCGGTGCTGGCTTTGCGCTGGAAGGCGTCCGAACCGCGCGTTGGCAGCGTGGTGGCCATCGCGCCTTACGCGGTATTATCAAATGCGGTATTGAATATCTGCCACGAGTACGCCGGCTGGCTGCCGCCCACGTTCCTCAAGGCCGGGCTGAAACAACTGCCCACCGTCTTGAATGTCGAACCCAACCAACTCGACACCACGACAGTGCTGGCCCGGAGTCCGATGGTCGCGCTGTTCGTGGCGGGAGCAAAGGACAGGGTAACGCCGGCAGGCGACGTGCGGAAATTGTACGAGGAAGCCGCGCCGGGAAGCGCGTGGGTCGTGGTGCCCGGGGCTACGCACGAAGCGGTGACATACTATTTCAACGAGCTCGTCCCGCCGGTGCTGGCATGGTTGGACGGGAAAAGGCAGGGGCAAATCACGCGCTCGCGGGCGCGGCGGAAGTTTTCCGGCCGCCGGACGGATCAGACGGAGGTTCAGGCGCAGCGGCGCGCGTCCGAAAACTCTTCCACATGCTCAACGGCAACATTCCGAGAATGATGAGGCACACCTGGGTCGCGTTGAACAGCATCAACCATTTGAAGGCCGCATCCATGAATCCGTAAGCGTGCAGGCCGATGCCGAGCATGTTCACGCCGAACCACGAGAACGCCGTGACGATGTTGCCGAAGATAGCCAGGTTCATCAGGCCGCGCTCGCGCACCAGACCGCCCCAGCGCGCATGCAGGATGAGCACGTTCCAGATCACGATCAGCAACGCGCCGTTCTCCTTTGGATCCCAACCCCAGAAGCGTCCCCATGATTCGGCAGCC
>CAYIOH010000607.1:0-2809 GCA_964364975.1 uncultured Bifidobacteriaceae bacterium | reverse complement strand
AACGGCTGGTATTCAGGGGTGGCTCCAGTGGGCTACTTGAACCACACCGACAAGCAAACGGGTGAGAACACCATCGTCATGGACCCGGAGCGTTTTCCGCTCATCCGGCGCATGTGGGACTTGATGTTGACCGGACTCTACACCCCGCCGCAAATTGCCAAGATCGCCAACGAGCAATGGGGCTTCCGCACCCGGTCAACGCGAAAACAGAGCGGCGTTCCGCTTTGCCGAAGCGCCGCCTATCGGATTTTCACCCGCCCGTTCTACTATGGGGAATTCGAATTTCCCCAAGGCAGCGGGCAGTGGTATCGCGGAAAGCACCCGCCCATGATTAGCGAGGCGGAATACGATCAAGTCCAAAAGTATCTGGGTCGCGAGGGGAATCCCCGTCCGCGCACCCACGGGATATTCCCGTTCACCGGCCTCATCCGGTGCGGCGAATGTGAGGGCATGGTTACCGCTGAGGAAAAACATCAAGTCATCTGTGGCAATTGCCGGTTCAAATTCGCCAACCGCAATCGTGATGTCTGCCCGCGTTGTGAGACGCCAATTGAGGCGATGACCAAGCCTCTCTTTCTCCACTATACCTATTATCACTGCGGTAAGAGTAAGAATCCCGAATGTTCCCAAAAATCCGTGAGCCGGACCGAACTCGAAAAGCAAATCGATGATTTCCTCGCGCGAATACAAATATCCTCGAAATTCAAAGATTGGGCGCTCAAATATCTACGGGAATTCCATGAACTGGAATCCAAGCAGATTCGTGAAATCAGCCAGTCGCAACGTAAGACTTATGACGATTGCCTGTTGCGAATCGCCAACCTGGTGAACCTGAAAACGTCAGCCTCAAACAGTGACGGCAGCCAGTTGTCGGATGAAGAATACAGCCGCCAACGGCTGGCCTTGTTGAAGGAGAAAGCCAAGCTGGAGGAATCGTTGATTGACGCGGGTCAGCAGATCGAAACGTGTTTGCACCGGTCGGAACAGGCGTTTGAATTCGCCTGCACCGCCCGGCAGCAGTTCGCCAATGGCGGTTTTGAGATCAAAAAGGAGATCGTTTCGGCCATTGGTTCGAACCTAAGATTAAAAGACAAAACCCTCATAATTGAAGCCCGGAAACCGTTCTTCCTGCTGGAAAATTCACTGACCCCTCCGGCAGGCCAGAACGAACCAATCGAACCTAAAAATATCCGCCTGCCACAAGGACGAAACGGGGTGTCTGCCGCCAAATGTCTCACTTTGCGGGGAGACTGGGACGATGTTCGCGCCTACCGATACAAAGCGGAGCGCGCAGCCGCACTCATCTACGCCCATTTCAGAAAGGAGTTTGGGTTTCCGATCAAGCAACATAAGCGACCATGTAAAGGTAGCAGGAAGAAGAAATCATTGAAGAGGTGATAGTTTGTCACTTTAGACAAGTTAAGCGGACAGCTTTGCATATTCAAATATCTCGGAATTACGCATCAAGATTGTGCGATTGGTTGTATATGACAAACCCTTGTTCGGTTGTGCTTCAAAGCCAAGATACACGCACTCGACTCCGCGGCTGCGGACTTCTTTTATCGCCGGTTGCAAATCTGAATCGGAACTTGCGAGGATAATTCCTTTCACTTTTTTGTCACAGGCCAGGCTCATCATATCAACCGCGATCTTCACATCGACACCTTTCTCTTTGAACACCAAAACTTTCTTTCCGTTTTGACCATCTTCCATCTGACCCCGGACTCGGCCGGATAGGATCACTTCGAAGCCCTGCTTTTCCAGATGAGTTTTGAGCAGTCGCTGTTCCTCGATGAGCTGCTGGGACTTCTCTTTGCTACTTTCATGTTCCTTGATTCGCGCGAAATAGAAAATCTTGCGGTCAACAGTGATGCCTTTGAGCACTTTGCCGAAGAGGCTCTTGAAATCGTATTCATGCCATACTGGTTTGTCTTTTCTTGCATCGTTGAAGACGGACTTGATCTTGCCTTTGAGATTTTCTCCATCAATAAGTAGGACCGTCTCCATTGCCCGCCAGTATATCAAAGAAAACTGGCAACAGAAAACCCCAGCGGACCTTTCGGCTAGCTGGGGCGTGTATGCATTCATACTACATTTTCGGTTGGAAAAGTCAACCGTCCGAGATGTGGATAGCTATGCCTTTTTCTTGGAGGGAGCCGGAGTGTTTTCCCATTCATATTTTAGCTTTAAGGGACAACCGTTCACAGCGCAGAGGGACGACATATGATTTTGGTTGGTCTTTTATCAACCAACTAAAATCATTATGAAATCATACTTCGCATACATCCGTGTCTCTACGACACGCCAGGGAGTGGAAGGGGTTTCCCTTCAGGAACAGCGAGCCGCCATTCTGGAATACGCGTCCCGGCGGGGCATTATCATTGCAGAATGGTTTGAGGAGCAGATCAGTACCGCCAAACGAGGACGACCGGTTTTCAACCGGATGCTTGGTCTCCTCAAATCGAAGAAAGCGGCCGGCATCATCATTCACAAGATTGATCGTGGAGCCAGGAATCTCCGTGATTGGGCGGACATGGCCGATCTCATGGATCGCGGAATTGAGGTCCATTTCGTCCATGAGAGCATCGATCTCCATTCTCGAACAGGGAGATTGTCTGCCGACATCCTTGCGGTTGTCGCTGCCGATTACATTCGCAATTTACGGGAGGAGACCATGAAGGGAATCAGAGGAAGATTGAAGCAGGGACTTTTCCCATTCTCCGCACCCATTGGATATATCAATAATGGCGGAGGAAAAGCCAAGACCATCGATCCGGTTCGTGGCCCTCTCGTAAAACTCGCCTTCGAG
>CAYIOH010000606.1:0-2826 GCA_964364975.1 uncultured Bifidobacteriaceae bacterium | reverse complement strand
GTTCAGAAATAAATTTTAGCAAACACTGATCAGAGACTTAACCGGACACCCGTGTCACAATCTATTAACAATCTTGCGCAAATGATAAGTTGCAGTTGGTTTGAAGCTCACGATTGTGTCCGCCGCGGGCGCGGACAAAATCTGCTCCTGCCGACAAGGCATAATCGGCTCACCGGCTACCGAGCAATACGGATGAAAAAAGGCCATCTTTCAACGATGTGAAAAAAATTATCGCAGCTCCGCGGGCGCTCGAAGCATCAGCGGTCACAAGCTCGAAACCTCACCTCAATTCGCCTGCCCGTTCGAGGTGGGAGGATGCCTCACGCAGGAGCGTGCCAACTTTGCAGATAACCTTGATGGCATGGCCTTTATCGCCAAAAACATGCTTCAGACGAGACTTTTTCGAACTGATTCCGCCCGGAACTGTACCGAAAAAGATTTTTCCTGTACGGGTTTGTTCGGAAGTGTATCGGAAAAGTTTTGTCCCGACCGGTTCCGGCCGGAAGTGTACCGAAAAAGATTTTTTCGGTACAGTGTTTCCACTTACGCGACCCGGAAAAGAGTTTTCCGAACCGATTCCGGCCGGAAACAGTCCGGAAAAGAGTTTTTTGGACCGTGTTTTTCCGTCCGCAGCCCGCCCGGGAGTCGTCCGGAGACTGCTTGCCAGTACACGGTTCACGCCGCGCGCGACGTTTGCGGCGGGCGGAGGTGGCACATCGTGCCGGGCTGCGGATCGCGTGGTATTTCGCCGCATTGAAATTCTATCGGAGAAAATCTTGACACCGTCGGCCAGGTGCGCCAACGCGTGCGCGAATTGACTGCGAAATTTCCATTGCCGTATTGAGACGATACTTTTCACCGCCAGACATTCAAATCAGCCTTTTCAATCCGACCTTCGCGAGCTATAGTTGCAATATGAGCGCCACAGAAATCATCAATGAATTGCCAAAGCTGACGCCGTCAGAATTGAAGGCGGTGCGCCGGAAGCTGATGGAAATGGCCCCGGACGAAGCGGCGATTGACCTGCGCGCTCGCGGCATTGACGAAAAACAGGCGGCGGACTTGCGTTCGCGCTTGAAAACTTTCGCCGAAGATTGGGAGCGGCCCGAGGCTTCAATTTATGACCAAGCCCCGGCGCGGTGACGTTGTGCTCGTGTTGTTTCCGAACTCCGACTTGCGGACAGCCAAGCCTCGTCCGGCGCTCGTCTTGCAACGCGATGATTTGAAGAGCGGCCTTTCGCAGACCATCGTCGCGATGATTTCCAGCAATCTCTCTCGCCGCGGTCATCCGAGCCGGGTGTTTGTGAGTTGCGGATCGGCAGAGGGAAGGTCTGCCGGGTTGCGGCTCGATTCGGTCATCATGACGGACAATCTCGCGACGATTCTGGACACAGAAATGGATTTCGTGTTGGGTCGTCTGCCGAACCCGGAACCGGTGGACGCGGCGCTAAAACACACGCTGGCTTTGACTTGAATTTCTACCGGAGAAAACCTTGACACCATCAGCCAGGTGCGCCAACGTGTGCGTGAATTGACTGCGAAATTTCCCTTGCCGTATTGAGGTGCGAAGCTCCCGGCAAGCCCGTTAACAAACATTCCAATTTGAACTTTTCGAGTCGTTGGGCGTCCAACCAACAGTTGGCTGGTACTCAGTAGCCTGCGGTAATCCCGCCCAGTTAAAGAAAAACCTAATCTAACAAATTTAATTTATGCCAAGACCCCCTGGAAAACGAGCCAAGTTCAAAGCCCCCAAATTCATCCCCCCCGACGATCAAGGCTTTGAAGCGGAGGATGTTGATCCGACCACCACCACCGTCGCAGCCGAAAAGCCTGAACCGGCACACCCGGTCGAGCCTGAACCGCCGATGCCGGATGTGGAAACGGACGAGCCGGCACCCCCGCCGAAACGCACGCGCCCCGCTCCGCAAAAAGACCAGATCGCCGCCTCGCCGGTCAACATCGCCAAGCTGCAGGCGATGGCCATGACCGAACTCAACGCCATGGCCCGCGACCTGGGCGTGGAAAATTTCGGCACGATGCGCAAGCATGAGGTCATTTTCCACATCCTGCAAAAGAACGCCGAAGCCGCCGGCGTATTGTTCTCCGAAGGCGTGTTGGAAGTGTTGCCCGAAGGTTTCGGCTTCCTGCGTGCGCAGAGTTTCAATTACCTCCCCTGCCCTGATGATATTTACGTGTCGCCGTCGCAGATTCGCCGGTTCGATTTGCAGACCGGAAACCTCATCGCCGGGCAGATTCGACCGCCCAAGGAAAAAGAAAAGTTTTTCGCGCTGCTCAAAGTCGAGGGTGTGGACGGCGAAGACCCGGACAAGGCGAAGGAAAAAACGCTCTTCGAGAACCTCACGCCGCTGTTTCCCGACAAGCGGTATCTGCTGGAAACCGTCGCCGATGAATTGTCCACCCGGGTGCTGGATTTGGTTTGCCCGATTGGCAAAGGCTCCCGCGGTCTCATCGTTGCGCCGCCGCGCACGGGCAAGACCGTTTTGATGCAGAAACTGGCGAACGCGATTTTAAAAAACAACCCGGAGGCCTACCTTTTCATCCTGCTGATTGACGAGCGGCCCGAGGAAGTCACCGACATGGAACGCTCGTGCAAAGGCGCC
This sequence comes from uncultured Bifidobacteriaceae bacterium, assembly GCA_964364975.1. Taxonomy (GTDB): domain Bacteria; phylum Verrucomicrobiota; class Verrucomicrobiia; order Limisphaerales; family JADLHS01; genus JALOTT01. Next base: position 205 of record CAYIOH010000606.1, on the reverse strand, counting down.
GAGGTCATCAGTTCGACGTTCGACGAACCGCCGGAGCGCCATGTACAGGTCGCCGAAATGGTGATCGAAAAAGCCAAACGCATGGTCGAACACAAACGCGACGTGGTCATTCTGCTCGATTCCATTACGCGCCTGGCCCGCGCCTACAATACGGTGCAGCCGCACTCCGGCAAAATTCTCTCCGGCGGCGTGGACGCCAACGCGC
>CAYIOH010000605.1:0-2841 GCA_964364975.1 uncultured Bifidobacteriaceae bacterium | reverse complement strand
CCGCAGCCAATACGACACGCTGGCGTTGAACATGCGCGCGGCGTTGCCAAATGCGCTGTTCCTCGCGTTCACCGGCACGCCGCTCATCGCGGCGGAAGAACGGACGCGCGAAGTTTTCGGCGATTACGTTTCGATTTACGACTTCCAGCAATCGGTTGAGGACGGCGCGACTGTTCCGCTGTTTTACGAGAACCGCACGCCGGAATTGCAACTGGTGAACCCGGACTTGAACGAGGACATTTACAATCTCGTCGAGGCGGCGGAACTCGATCCCGAACAGGAAGCGAAACTCGAACGCGAGTTGAGCAAGCAATACCACATCCTCACGCGCGACGACCGGCTGGAGACGGTGGCGCAGGACATCGTGCGGCATTTTCTCGGTCGCGGTTTTCCCGGCAAGGCGATGATGGTCTCGATTGACAAGGCGACCGCGCTCAAGATGCACGACAAGGTGCGGAAGCATTGGGACGCAGAGACGAGGCGGGTGCGGTTGGAGCTTGGGAAGTCTGGATTGACTACGGACAGGAAGCAGGAATTGCAGGAGCGTTTGAAGCAGTTGGAAACGACAGACATGGCTTTGATCGTTTCGCCGGGGCAAAACGAAATTGAGCAGATGAAAAAACTCGGCCTCGACATCGCGCCGCACCGCAAGCGTATGAATGACGAGGAACTCGACGAGAAGTTCAAAGACCCGGAAGACCCGTTGAGGGTCGTTTTTGTGTGTGCCATGTGGATGACCGGCTTTGACGCACCGAGTTGTTCCACGATGTATCTCGACAAACCGCTGCGGAATCACACGTTGATGCAGACCATCGCACGCGCGAACCGCGTCTTTCCCGGCAAGCACAGCGGCGTGATCGTGGATTATGCAAACGTGTTTGCATCGCTGGAAAAGGCACTCGCCATTTACGGCAAAGGCACGGGCGGCGAGCGTCCGGTGCGGGACAAGCAGAAGCTGGTGGCGGAGTTACGGAAGGCCGTGGGTGCGGCGGTGATTTTCTGTGCGAACAAGAGCGTTGTGCTCGCGGCCATCGAACAACTTCCCGCCGGAAGCATGCAACGGTTGGAACGCATCGCGGACGCGATTGACGCGCTCATTTCGCCCGACCCGTTGCGCCGGGAATTTCTCGGCCACGAGCGATTGGTGAATACACTCTATAACGCGGTGAAGCCCGACCCGGCGGCGTTGGAGTTTGCCAGGCGCGTGGCGTGCCTCGCGGCCATCGCCGATGCCATTCGAGCCAAGCTTAATCCCAATCCGGCGGACATTTCTACCGTCATGGATGACATCCGCAAGCTGCTGGATTCTTCCATCACAGGCATGGACATGCCCACGAAACCCGTGCCAGTGGTGGATTTGTCGAAGATTGATTTCGAGTCGTTACGCAAGCGTTTCAAGGAGTCGAAACACAAGAACACCGACCTGGAAACTCTCAAAGCCGCCATTCGTGCGCAGTTGGAAAAGCTGATCCGGCTTAACAAGACGCGAATGGATTTTCAGGAGAAGTTCGAGGAGCTGATCGAGTCCTACAACGCCGGCAGTCGAAACATCGAAGACTTGTTCAATGAGTTGGTGGCTTTGAGCCGCACGCTGAATGAGGAGCAACAGCGCCATGTGCGGGAACATTTCACGGAAGAAGAACTCGTCGTCTTCGACATTCTGACGCGCCCCGCGCCGGAATTGAGCACGGCGGAGCGTGACGAGGTGAAGAAGGTTTCGCGTGAGTTGCTGGTAAAGTTGAAACAACTGCTGGTGATTGACTGGCGGCAGAAATCTTCGGCGCGGTCGCAAGTCAAGATAACCATCGAGGACATGCTTGAGGCCGGCTTGCCGCGGATTTATTCAACCGATCTTTTCAAGCAAAAGTGTTCGGCGGTGTTCGAGCATTTCTACGAAAGCTATCAGGAGAAAGAAATCAATGTCTTTACGACAGCCGCGTGAGCCTTTTGCGAGTTTTGATTGGGCGGGTGCTCGGCTAATTTTGCGCGAATGAGTTCGCGACGGGTCATTGTGGTTGGCGGCGGGGCGACCGGATTTTTTGCGGCCATCACCTGCGCCAAAGCTGCCCTGGATGGCGAGGTGACCGAAGTCGGTTGCCCGCCTTCGAGGATATCACGCTCAATCCCGTTTGCGGGTTTGGCACAAAATCCTTGGCGACATCCAGCGGCCAGAGCCGTAGGCTCGTGGTCACCATGAGTCCTCGCGAACGCGTGTTGACCACTCTGGCGCACAAGCAGCCGGATCGCACGCCTTGCGATTTCTGGGCCGAGCCGCCGACGTGGAATCGGCTCTTCGCCCACGTCGGTCACACGGACAAAGATCGCCTGCTGGACGACTTGGGTGTGGACGTGCGGCATCTGGAAGCGCCGCCGCCGCCGGAGCGCGAAGTGGGCGGTGGCGTGATGCAGAATTTCTGGGGCGAGCGCTTCGTTTATCAACCGACCCCGTGGGGGCCGATGCGCGAAGACACGAAGGGCGCGTTGGCGGGAGCGCGAAGGCTGGCCGACCTGAAGGCCTTCGACTGGCCAAACCCGGATTGTCTCGACCGCTCAACCCTCCGCGAGCAGTGTCGGCGGCATGAGGAGCGCGCGCTGCTTTACGGTTTTGCGGACGTGTGGGAGCGGCCCGCGCTGGTGCGGGGGTGGGAGGAATTCTTTCTCGACATGGTCGTGCGGCCGGAATGGGTCCATTTTCTTTGCCGCAAGTTCACCGACTTCTACCTGGAAGATTACACGCGAGCCGCCGCCGCCACTGGCGGCCGGATTGACCTTTACCTTCTGATCAGCGATTTGGCCGGCCAGCGCGGGCCATTGATCTCGCGGAATATGTTCGCCGAGTTC
>CAYIOH010000604.1:0-2843 GCA_964364975.1 uncultured Bifidobacteriaceae bacterium | reverse complement strand
GCGACTATCCTGGCCGGCACGTCGGTGTTCGCGTTCAACCGGGCGGAGTTGCAGCGGATTTTTTCCGGCGGCGTCTTGATGGATGTCACGGCCTGGCACGCGTTGGATCGCTTGGGATTGGCGGATTGGACCGGCGTGCGACCGGGCCAAAAGCGCGTGCGCGACACCCTCGAAGTGCTGGCCGCCCACCCGCTCAACGGAACATTCGCGGGCCGATCGCGCGACTGCCGGCAATCGTTCTGGCCCGAGGATGCCTACCCGCTTGAGCCGCGATCCTCCCGCGTGGAAACGCTCGCCCGGCTCACCGATTATTCGGACCGCGATCTCGGGCCGGCGATGACGGCCTTTGAAAACGACCTGGGCGGCCGCGTCTGTGTCATGGGGTATTATCCGTGGTCGCAGATGCACCACCTGGCGAAGTCCTCCCAGATGAAGGCCGTTTGCGAATGGCTCGCGCGCGATCAGCAACCGGTCGTCCTCGAGTCGTTCGCCCGGGTCCAACTCTGGATTCGCGAGCCGGCTCCCGGCCAACTCGCCTGCGTGCTGCTCAACGCCTCCCTTGATCCGCAACCCAGCGTCACCCTGCGCGTCAACGGCCCTTTCCGGAAATTCAATTGGTTTACGATGGACGGAAAGTCGGTCCGGTTGAAATCCGCACCCGTCCCGCAAAGCCAGAGCCACCGGATCAAAACGCCCGAACTCAAGGCCTGGAGTATTCACCTGCTGACCGCAAAATCATGATGAAACCCGCGACCTTTCTCATTCTCGCCAGCGTCGGCCTCCTGGCGCTGACCACGCAAACGGCCCGCGCCGTCAACCCGACGCCAGAGGAACTGGCCGAGGCCCGCCAGTGGGCCGCCGCCAGATTTGAAGACCCGCAGGCGGCGAAGCCGACGGAGATCGCTCTCGTTGTTTCCCCCAACCAGGACGCCGTGCAGAAGAACGGCCGGAACGGCAAGCCGATGAAGATCGGCAACGCCGAGTTCACCCGCGGCCTCCACTGCCACGCGCCCAGCAAGATCATCGTGCGGCTGCCGGGGCCGGGCGGGAAGCTCACCACGCTCGCCGGGGTGGATAGCAACGAGCAAACCGGCGGCGGGCGGGGCAGTGTGGCTTTCGTGGTGAGCGTGGGCGGCACGGAGAAGTTTCGTTCCGGCGTGATGCGGGAAGGGATGCCGGGCCAGCCCGTGACAGTGGACCTCGGCGGAGCGACGGAGTTCATCCTGCAAGTGGAGGAGACGCCCGACGGCAGCGCGGCTGACCAGGCGGATTGGGCCGAGGCGAAAGTGACGCTGAATGATGGCCGGGAGATTTGGCTGGCGGACTTGCCTTTCAAGGCCGAGGAGTCTCGGAGACTCTTTGCCGCCGAAGCGCCGTTTTCTTTCATCTACGGCGGCAAACCCTCCACCGAGTTGCTGAAGACCTGGGCTTTGAAACGCCAAATCCGCAAACTCGACGACCAGCGCACCGAGCACACGCTGACTTACGCGGACCCGCAAACCACTTTGGAGTTGCGCTGCGTCGCCATCGAATACCACGACTTCCCCACGGTCGAATGGACGGTTTACTTCAAGAACACCGGCTCGAATGACACGCCCATCCTCGAAAACATCCAGGCGCTGGACGTTCAACTGGACCGCGGCGCCACCGGCGAATTCCTGCTGCACCACGCCATCGGTTCGCCCGCCGACGGCAACGATTATTGGCCGATGGAAACCGCGCTCAAGCCGGGCGCCACCAAACGCATCGCCGCCGCAGGGGGCCGGCCGACCAATTCCGACTGGTCTTACTTCAACCTGGAATGGGCTGGCGAAGGACTGATCGCCGTCGTCGGCTGGCCGGGCCAGTGGGCCGCGGAGTTTGCGCGCAACCCGAAGCGCGGCCTGCACCTCCGCGCCGGTCAGGAGCTGACGCACTTCAAGCTGTTGCCCGGCGAGGAAGTGCGCGGCCCGTTGATCGTGTTGCAGTTTTGGAAAGGCGACTGGCTTCGCGCACAGAACGTCTGGCGGCGCTGGATGATGGCCCACTCGATGCCGCGGCCCGGCGGGAAGTTGCCGCCCCCGCAGTTGCTCGCCTTCAGCGGTCGCCAGTATGGCGAAATGATCGGGGCCAGCGAGGAGAACCAGATTATGTTCATCAACCGCTACCTCGAAGAGGGCTTGAAGCTCGATTACTGGTGGATGGACGCGGGCTGGTATGTCCATCACGGCGGCGGCTGGCCGCGCGTCGGCACCTGGGAGGTGGATACGAACCGCTTTCCGCACGGTCTGCGCGCCATCTCCGACTACGCGCACAAGAAGGACGTGAAGATTCTCGTCTGGTTCGAGCCGGAGCGCGTCACCGCCAAAACCTGGCTGACGGAAAATCATCCGGAGTGGATTCTCGGCGGCGCCAAGGGCGGTCTGCTGAATCTCGGCAACGATGAAGCCCGGCAGTGGCTCACCGAGCACGTGGACCGGATTCTGACCGAACAAGGCATTGACCTCTACCGCCAGGATTTCAACATGGACCCGCTCGACTTTTGGCGAAACAACGACGCACCCGATCGTCAGGGCATCACGGAGATCAGACACATCACCGGCTACCTCGCCTACTGGGACGAGTTGCGCCGCCGACATCCGAACATGCTGATTGATTCCTGCGCGTCCGGCGGCCGGCGAAACGATCTGGAAACCATGCGCCGCGCCGTCCCGCTGTGGCGCAGCGACCACGCCTATTTCGCCGTCGCCAGCCAGTGCATGACGCACGGCCTTTCGCTGTGGCTCCCGTATTTCGGCACGGGCACGGTGGCCGCGCGCAACGCATCGTACTACGGCAGCGGTTTAACCCCGGTCGAACCCTAT
>CAYIOH010000603.1:0-2855 GCA_964364975.1 uncultured Bifidobacteriaceae bacterium | reverse complement strand
GACTCGGTCGCCCGGCTCGCCGCGTTTGTCCGCCGCAAAGCCGCCGCCAGACCCTCCTCCTCCTGACGCCATTCCGGCCCGGCACACGATGAGCAAGTCCATCCTCAAACGCGCGACGAACCGCTGGTTCCATCTCTTGGCGCGGTTCTGTCCCGGCTCGACCACGCTCCGGCCGTTGCTGCATCGGGCCCGCGGCGTGAAGATCGGCCGCAACGTGTTCATCGGTGAGGAGGTGTATCTCGACAATGAACACCCCGAGTGCATCGAGATCATGGACCATGTGCAGATCAGCATCCGGGTCATCGTGGTAGCGCACACGCGCGGTCCGGGGCGGGTGGTAATCGAGCGAGGCGCCTTCGTCGGACCGAACTCCGTCCTTGTCTGCGGGGCCGGGCGGGTATTGCGCATCGGTGAGGGAGCGGTGATCGGTGCCGGGTCGGTCATCACCAAAAGCGTGCCCCCCCGGCTATACGTCGCACCCAGTCCCACCACCCCGCTCGCCCGCGTGAATGTTCCCCTGCCGCTGGCGAAAACGATGGAGGAATTCTGGGGTGGCTTGGTTCCGTTGCCAGGTAAAAACCAGGTTCCGCCGGGTCAGGCCAAAGACTGAACTTTCGACCCTAGCGAGGCTTTCGGAATCCTATTCTGGTCTTTCGGCTCGGCTCAGAATTCCTGACCAGGTGGGATTGGCCTGAGCCAACCGGTTGGTAAACCAGCCACAGGTCGGTGCCGGCAAAAATGGCTTCGGTCGCGGTGAGTTCTGCGCACAAGTGTTCCGAGACTGCGTCGTGCGCGGCGGTGATCAAACGTGCATACGCCCAAGCACTACAGTCGCAACTTGAGGGCGCGAACTGTTGCCGGTTCTTGTGCGCCGTGAGGCCGTCTGGATTCCCAAGCCGATCCGCGCCGGTAACGGGTTATTGCCCACAGCGGTTTTACCAATGCCGTTGATGCCACCACCCAGCGAATTTACCGGGTGAAATGTCTGGGGGATTGAAGGGACTGAGAAGGGACGTCTTTAGCAGAACAAACAACAATTCCGGCATGGGCGACCGGAACCTCCGCACAAAAAGGTTTTGTCCGAAATGATTGGAAAAGACGTGATACCCTTGACTTGAAGTCGGGTTTTTTACGGATATTCGACCGTATTAGATTGCGTAGCTCGGCAAGCTCTTGTGCCGGATAATCTTTCTCATGTGACTTGGCTCGGGCGCGTCCTTGGTGGCAGTCGTAACCCGCAGGGGTTGAGGACGATTTAGAGCACGTTTTCGAGAGGTGAATGGATCTAGACAGATTTTCTTAATTCGATTTATGAGTGCTATGAAAAGTGACCGGCCTCAAGGGTCTGTTGCGCGGTTTGCTTTGCGTCTGTTCAGCGCGTTCAGTTCGATCATGCGGGAATTGTCGTCCAACGGTGCAGCGAAAGAAGGCTCTATGCGTCCCAGCGGAGGTCGTCAATGGCAGGTGCGCCTCTTACGCTTGAGTCTTGTGGGCCTGTTGACCGGGTATGGGCTTTCGGTCATGTCCGCCGGTCCTTATAACGGGGGTCCGGGTGGTCCGATCCTTGTGGTTACAAATTCAGCGAATCCCTTTGCCGAGTATTATGCAGAGATCCTGTTGGCTGAAGGATTGAATTCCTTTGCGCTCAGAGACGTTTCAACCGTCTCGGATACAACGCTGACGAACTACGATGTAGTGATCCTTGGGGAAATGGCTTTGACAACAACTCAGGTGACTACGTTGAGCAACTGGGTGAATGGAGGTGGAAACCTGATTGCAATGCGGCCGGACAAGCAACTGACCAACCTGCTTGGGCTGACCGACGTTGGATCAACCCTTTCAGAGGGCTACCTGCTGGTGAACACGTCCAACGGTCCGGGTGTGGGGATTGTGGGTCAGACGATACAATATCACGGGACGGCTGATCGTTACACGCTGGGGAGCGCGGCCAGCCTTGCGACGCTGTATTCCAACGCGACCACGGCGACGGTTAACCCGGCGGTGACGTTACGCAGTGTCGGCGTGAACGGGGGACAGGCGGCGGCTTTCACGTATGATCTGGCCCGATCCATTGTTTACACCCGTCAAGGCAACCCGGCATGGGCCGGGCTGGATCGTGACGGAATTCAGCCGCTCCGCTCCGACGATCTCTTCAACGGGTCGCCCACGAATGCGGTGCCAAACTGGCTTGACCTGAACAAGGTCGCCATTCCTCAGGCAGACGAGCAGCAGCGACTGTTGGCCAATATGATCCTCTCCATGAATTCCGACAAGAAGCTCCTGCCGCGGTTCTGGTATTTCCCGCATGGGCACAAGGCGGCGGTGGTGATGACCGGTGACGATCACGCAAATGGCGGGACCATCGGCCGGTTTGATCAATACATGGCATTGAGTTCAACCAACGGTTCGGTGGACGACTGGGAAACCATTCGCAGCACATCCTACATTTACACTGCCACGCCTTTGACGGATGCTCAGGCCCTTGCCTACGAAACCAACGGTTTTGAAATCAGCTTTCACCTGAACTCCGGGTGTGCCAATTACACGCAAGCGACGCTCAACGGGTTTTTCACAAACCAGCTTGATCAATGGACAAACAAATACCTAAGCCTTGCTCCTCCGACGACGCATCGGATGCACTGCATTGCTTGGGGTGACTACACTATGTTGCCGGAGGTTGGGCTGACATTCGGCGTTCGTCTGGACACGACCTATTATTATTTTCCTCCGAGCTGGGTTGCGAATCGTCCCGGTGTATTCACTGGGTCGGGCATGCCCATGCGATTCGCCACGACCAATGGTAACGTGGTTGATGTTTATCAGGCGACGACGCAGATGACGGATGAATCGGGGCA
>CAYIOH010000602.1:0-2861 GCA_964364975.1 uncultured Bifidobacteriaceae bacterium | reverse complement strand
CGATGTTGCGTTTTTCCCACTGGGTTGTCGCCGTCGGGTACGTTCCGTCCACGGGCAGCGCGCTCACGGGCAAATCGTCGCCGTCGCCGGTCATCATTTTCGCGAGCACGTCCCGCACGAACGCGGGCGATTGAGCCGGCACCGTGGGCCGCACCGGAGCGCCCGGCACGACCGCCGCCGGCACTTTCACTTGATGCAGGAACGCCAGCGCCGCGTCCACGGCCTTGATGTTCATCTGGACGATTTCGTCGCCCTTCCTGCCGTAGGTCTTCTGGATCGAATCCTTGATGTGCGTAATGGCTTCGTCGCGCGGCAACACGCCGGAAAGCGCGAAGAAACAAACTTGCATGATCGTATTGATGCGCCCGCCCATGCCGCTTTCCCTGGCGACCTTGAAGGCGTTGATCACAAAAAACTTCAATTTTTTAGCGATGATCTGCCGCTGCATCGTTTCGGACAGTTTGCCGAACACTTCCTCCGGCGCCAGCGCCGTGTTGAGCAGAAATGTCGAGCCGGGCTGCGCGTACTTCAGCATGTCATAACGGTCGAGCAGCGACGGTTGATGGCAGGCGACAAAGTTCGCGTGCGAGATCAGGTAAGTGGAGCGGATGTCGCGCGGCCCGAAGCGCAGGTGCGAAATCGTGGCCGCCCCGGATTTCTTCGAGTCATAGACGAAGTAGCCTTGCGCAAAGTTGGGCGTGTATTCGCCGATGATCTTGATCGAATCCTTGTTCGCGCCGACCGTGCCGTCCGCGCCGAGACCGAAGAACACCGCGCGCACCACGTCATTCGCCTCCGTGGAAAACGCCGGATCATATGGCAGGCTCAGATCAAGCACGTCGTCGAGGATGCCGATGGTGAAATGATTCTTCGGTTTGGCGAGCGCCAGATTGTCCAGCACACCCTTGACCATGGCCGGCGTGAATTCTTTCGACGACAAACCGTAGCGCCCGCCAACCACGACGGGCATTTTCGCAAACTTGTTCCCGTTGTTGGTCGCGGCCTCGTAAATCGCCTGCACCACGTCGAGGTAAAGCGGTTCGCCCGCGCTGCCTGGTTCTTTGGTGCGGTCGAGCACCGCAATGGCCTTCACGGTCTTGGGCAGCGCCGCGAGGAGCAAATTGTTCTCGAACGGGCGGAACAGCCGGACCTTCAATACGCCGACCTTTTCGCCCTTGGCCATGAGAAAATCCACCGTCTCGTGGGCCGCTTCACAACCCGAGCCCATGATGACGATGACGCGCTCCGCATCCGGCGCACCGTGATACTCGTAAAGCTGATACTGCCGCCCGGTCAATCCGGCGAATTTGTCCATCGCCTTCTGCACTTCACCGGCCACGGGCAGGTAAAATTTGTTCGCCGCTTCGCGCGCCTGAAAATACACATCCGGATTCTGCGCCGTGCCGCGCAACACGGGGCGGTCGGGCGTCATGGCGCGGGCGCGACATTCCAGCACACGCTCCTCGTTGATCATCGCGCGCATAACCTCGTTCGGAACGTCCTCAATCTTGCCGACTTCATGCGACGTGCGAAAGCCATCGAAGAAATGCACGAACGGCACCCGCGTTTCCAGCGTGACCGCGTGTGCGATGACCGCGAAGTCCGCCGCTTCCTGCACCGACGCCGAGCAAAACATCGCCCAACCCGTGGCGCGCGCCGCCATCACATCGCTGTGGTCGCCGAAGATGGAAAGACCCTGCGCCGCCAGCGAACGCGCGGCGATGTGAAACACCGTCGGCGTAAGCTCGCCGGCGATCTTGTACATGTTGGGAATCATCAGCAGGAGTCCCTGCGACGCCGTGAACGTGGTGCTGAGCGAACCCGTCTGGAGCGCGCCATGGATCGTGCCTGCCGCGCCGCCTTCGCTTTGCAACTCGATGACGCTGGGCACGGTGCCCCAGAGATTCTTCACCCCGCGCGCCGCCCACTCATCCGCCCACTCGCCCATCGGCGAGGAGGGCGTGATGGGATAAATGGCGATGACTTCGCTGAGCTGGTAGGCGACGCGGGCCGTGGCCTCGTTGGCGTCCAGGGTGAGTTTCCGGCTTGTGCTCATGTTGGTATAAAATCAAAAGATCATTGCGCTTCAGTCAATAGGCCGTCACCGCAGCGGAGTCTAAAAACTTCCCGACATCCGACGCGCTTTATTATCAGGTTAAATTCCCCATCCGCAAACGCTTTACTTCTTTTGGCAAAGAGACACCCTGCGTTGTCCCGCCCACGCTAAAACAATGTTCGCCGGGGGCAGTCGAACGGGAGAGGGCCGGGAAGAAGTTACGAATTCGGCGTCAATTCCAAAAGAAGCGCCCCAAAGAAAGCTGGCCCAAGCCTTACTCGGCTTAATCTTAAGGAGTAAGCACCTTGGTTAATACGCGCAAGAATTCGCTAATGTCCAAATAGAAATTAGGATATGCCTTTGGAAGTGCGGATAACGAGTCCACCGAAACAAGAACGGTTTGTTTTTCAGGGTTGTCTTTATTGATTTTCTCAGCTTCCAGATACTTGTCTTGCGCTTCGGCAGCTTGGCGTTGTTGGAAACCCGTGGTTCGGATAGTCCTACTTGTCAGATTCAATTCCAACAGAAAGAAGTGACCTTCCTTATGCTCTACGATGCGGGCCGCCGTACTTAGACCTTCAAGCAGCGTTATTTGTTTTGAATAGGACTTTAATTCGAGCCTAGAATCATTTTGGATTTGGGGCGTTCCCGGCACAAGCGGTCGTTTTTCTATTCGGGCAAACTCGTTAGACACGAGTGCGAAAAATCGCTTCCAACTTGCCTCTCCGATGTTGGATTTTAATGCTTGTCCCCACGGGTGTCCGGTTAAGTCTCTGATCAGTGTTTGCTAAAATTTATTTCTGAA
>CAYIOH010000601.1:286-2870 GCA_964364975.1 uncultured Bifidobacteriaceae bacterium | reverse complement strand
TGACGGCCCGGTACATCGCCTCCCTCCGGACGGTTCGGACCCGCACGGCCCGACCTGTCCGATCTTAAAGCGCCGAAAGCCCGCGCGCGAGGTCCTCGGAGAGGTCATCGACATGTTCGAGTCCGACCGAGAGCCGGAGCAAACCGTCGCCGAAAGGATTCTCGATCTGAAACTGTGGACGCCGGAATTGCGGCGGGATGCCCAGGTAATCCATCAGCGGCCAGATCACGCGATGGCCGTATTCATTATCGTTCAGGCAGGGTGTGCCGAGCAGTTCCTGAATCCGACCGTTCGTTTTCATTAAGCGGCGCGCGTGAAGTCAGCTTGCGAACGGCCTGATCCTTTTCTGTTCGCCGTCAAGAACGGCCTCCAATTCAGAAATCACATGTTTCAATCGCTCTTGGGCTTCAGCCATCGCTCGTTTGTAACCGGGGTCCTTGTCTGCCAGCTTGTTGATGGCTTCGCCGTATTGTCCAGAATCAATGCCACTCTCATCCAGCAAGCGCTCCTTGATGACCATGGCTCGGTCGTGTTGCTTCGCCATCGCCAAGTACTGCCGTCGAATTTCGAACTGTAAGTCCACGGGCAACACTGGAATTTCGATGCTCCGAATTCGGCCAAAGCTGATGGTCATTGCGTCCACGCCATGCATCACTCGTTGGACTTGTAGCGCGCCGAATCGAGATTTCAGAAAACAGCAAACGTAGAACGGATCGATTCCGTCAACGCGGATTCGATCAATGTGCTGACTGATGTTCAACTTTCCGTAGTCTCGCGTCAGGGCAACGCACCGTCCGATCAAAGTTTCAGTTCCACGAAACGCGTTGTTCGTGAAAAGAATGTCTTCAGCACCTGCCCGACTTCGCTCTGGATCGTTTTGGCTACCCTCGGCGATCCGGTCCGGCTTGATGGAAAAATCAATTCCGGTGTCGCGAATGTTGATGACTTGCAGGTAGCGCACCCCGCCGCGTGGACTGAGTTTTCGCGCGCCGACCTGGCCATAGGTGATGCCCTTTGAGCCGTCCGGCAATTCGTCGGGGATGAAGTCGCCCAGCGGTACGCTGTGCAGTTTCTTGAGTTTCTTTTCGTTCCGCCGGAAGCGCTCTTCAAAGTAGCCGGCGTTCCAGCGGTTGTGCCGCTCCACCTCGCGTTGAGCAATCCTGACCTCCAGCGTGGGAGCATCCGGTAGTTCGCGCATGTTCATTTTCCTTCGGGCCAGAATGTTTCACGCTCGCGCCGCGCATCCGCCAGCACACGCGCCAAATAGATTTCGTTGGTGAAACCAGGCGCATCAAGTCGCGGGGCAGCCATAAAGATCGGCCTGTCTGCTTCAGTTGAGTCGTCCGGCGCGTTTGGCGAATACCAGCCGTCAGGCCGGTCATGGACCCGGCGGCGCGCGAAGATGATCGAGGTCTTCGCATTGGCACCGACCCCGGTAAACACCTTTTGCGGCAGGCTGATGGACGCCAGCAGGTCCATCTTGCCGAGCAGCCAGATGCGGAACAGCCCCAGCCGGTCGCTGGCCACAATGCTCTCCGGCACGATGACAGCGATCAGCCCGCCGGGTTTGGCCAGCCGCACAAAGCGTTCGGTGAACATCACTTCAATGGCCGTGCTGGCGAGCCGACGGATCGCATCGCGAATGTCGGGCTGCAATGCGTCCAGCGGACGGTTCGGCGGCCAGTGGGCGATGAGTTGGGCGGCCCGCTCGTAATCGCTCGCGGTGGGCCGGCGCTTGTCAAAGAGGGCGCCCGCCGCGAAAAGTTCCGTCGGCGCGCTTTCAGATTCCGCGTCGGCTTCCTCATCCGGTTCCGGTTCCGTTTCCAACCGCCAGCAGGAATACTGGCTCAGCGTTCGCACCAGGCGATCCAACTCCGCGCGCTCCTGACGAGATAATGGCTCGCGTGGTGACGGCGGTTCTTCCTTGAGGCAGGCGGTTTCAAAGAAATCCCGCTCTTCGTGGCGTGCGGTTTCCGATTCTTCAAGCAAGCGAAGCAAATCCCGCAAGCCCTTTCCGCTGAACGGGGGATTGCCGGCGGCGATGTTGAACGTTCCTTCTTCGATGCCGCTCGTTGGGGCGTCCAGCAAACCGTTGACGAGTTGAACATTGGCGCCGCGCAACAGCGGGTCGCCCCGCCAGCCGGAAGCCAGGGTTGCGTCTATGTCAGCGCCGAAAAGATTTTTCGCAGGCAGTCCGCCGCGTTCATGAGCCACGCGCAGAAAAACGCCCTCGCCACACGCCGGATCAATCAGCCGCGTGTTGGCAGGGAACCGTCTGCCGTGGATGACTTCCAGCAAATCCCAAAGAAACCCGGCGACTTCGGGCGAAGTGAAGAACTGCCCCAATTCGCGTCTTCGTTCCAAATCGTCAGCGGGTGCTTCCACGACAGAGAGTGACTGCTGAGACGCGGGTTTCAATTTGGCCGTCGCAACATTCATTCTTGAATGTGAGTAGGCTGGCGAAAGACGGGCGGATGGTCAACTGTCGAGTCCGGGAACCTGCTTGGCCAGTTTTAGGGACCAAGGCTCAAGCTGCCGCCGGCAGCGTGAAGAAGAACGTCGTGCCATTGCCCGGCTCGTTCCC
>CAYIOH010000601.1:0-276 GCA_964364975.1 uncultured Bifidobacteriaceae bacterium | reverse complement strand
GCGACGAGCAGAACACCGGGTCATTACGCGACCGGGAGAGTGAAGAAGAACGTCGCTCCGTTACCCGGCTCGTTCCTGGCCCAGACACGTCCGCCGTGGGTTTGGACGATGTGCTTCACGATGGACAGACCCAACCCCGTGCCGCCCTGTTCGCGCGACCGGGCTTTGTCCACGCGGTAGAATCGCTCAAACACGCGTTCCAAGGCTTCGGCGGGCAGGCCGGGTCCGTCGTCTTTGACCGAAACTTCCACTGTTCCATTTTCACCCGGGTTCGCC
>CAYIOH010000600.1:0-2870 GCA_964364975.1 uncultured Bifidobacteriaceae bacterium | reverse complement strand
TCAAACCTTTGGAACCATTGAATTGTAACCAATTACTGTTGTGGAACTTATAGCCAGCCACTTGTGAAAAAATTCAAATCTTATGAAAACCCGACTTAGTCCCATCAAACTCGCGGTGTTGGCCGCCCTCCTGGTCGCACCCTTCATCGCCCCAGCTCAAACCCCGCCGTTGCGCAGCTACACGATCAGCGGGATAGAAAACTCCCGTTACTTTGACGCCACCAAAGGCTGGATCGTCTCTACGCAGGCATTCAGCGGGGCGCAACCGTGAGGCGCGCGACCGCGCTTTCGTTACTCATCCTCATGAGTTTCAAATCAATCAACCAAACAGAGAGAAAAATCATGAAAATAAACCGATCATACTCCCGCGCCTCGCGCGCCATCGCGCCGGGTTTCGCCTTACTCACAGCGATGGCCTTGCTTCTGTCAGCCGGCCCCGCCGCGGCGCAGGGCTGGCTCACGCTGGCCAATCCGCATTGGAACATCACGCTCACCGACGCCGGCTACTCGGACTTCCTGCTCGACAACACGCCGGGCTTCGAGGGCCGCGAATATCTTTCCGGCGAATGGGGCGCGGCGGTCGGCTATCAACTCGCCGGCGGTGCGGTCGTGTCGCCGAAATGGCTGGAGCGGCAGTTCATTTTCCCCGACTGGGTCAACAACTCGACGTTTCACGTCGTCACGCCGCTCACGCAGACCGGGTTGAACGCGGACAACCTGCCCATCGCGCAGGCGGTCATCGCCAACAGCGATCTCGAAATCACGCTGCGCCACGAAATGCTCGATACGGTCGTCGGCACACCAATGGGGACCACCCCCGCTTCGGCGACGAACGCCGGCACGTTCATCCACAGCAGCCGCTATGTCTTGAAACAGACCGCCACGGTCAAAAACATTTCCGGCGCGGCCATTGCGGGTGTTCAATTCTTCCAGTTCCTGCACGGCCTGTCGTCGCAGCGCGGGGTGTATGACGACCGGCCCTACTCCGGTTCGTTGAGCAACTACCAGCACGACGTAACGCTGGCCGGCGTGGATGCGTGGGCGGTGGGCGCGGGCAGTTCGAGTGCGGGCCTCGAGGACTACATCGGCTTCCACGCGACGACGGCCCCCAGCGCCTTTGAGCTTGGCTATTACGGCATCGAGGGCAACGGCGTGGACGACCACGGCGTCGGCAAGCCTTCGGATGGCGTGCATCTTTCCATTGAAGACAACTGGCTGACGCCGCCTTACAGCCTGCGTCAGGGCACTGACAACTTCGCGCCGGCGCAACGTTGGGTGGCCGGGGCGCAACGCTGGGAACTCGGCGCGCTCGCGGCGGGACAATCCGTCAGCCTCGACGTGATCCTCAGTCTTCGCACGGGCACGAAGGTCACCACGGGCACCGGCAGTTCCGGCGGCTGCAACGGCGGCTCGAGCGTGCCCGGCGGCGTGGACTACGAGTTCGACGACGTGTCGAGCGGCGGGTCCTGCTTCGGGGAATACGCGCAGGCGGACGCCAGCGAAATCGCCGTGCGGATTGACGAGGGCGAATTCGCGCCGTTCACGTTTCTGACGCCCGGCGGGCCGGCGCAGATCTGGCAGGTGCAGTTCACCGGAGTGTTTTCCGGAAATGCTCATCTGAAATTTGGTTACGACCCGACCATCCTGCCGCCGGGTTTCGATGAAAGTGCGCTTTGCCTTTATCATTTCGACGGCGGCGTCTGGCATCAGCTTAACAGTGTGGTGGATCCGGTGTTGCACACCATCGCCGTGACCACCACCGGCCTCTCGGCGTTTGCGCTGGGCGTGGATGCGCTCGTCACTTTCACGGTGAATGCCAGTGCCGCGCCCGCCAACAGCGGCACCATCACGGGCACCGGAAATTATGCCGAGGGCTCCAGCGTGTCGTTGGTCGCGGTCGCCAACGCGGGTTACGTTTTCTCGAACTGGACGGAAAGCGCATCGGTGGTCAGCACATCGCCGAGCTACACCTTCTTGGCCCAAGCCAATCGCACGTTGGCCGCGAACTTCGTCGCCGTCGGCGGAGCCAAGTCGGTCACCACGAGTTCGCTCCCATCCAACGGTGGCTCAACGAGCGGCGACGGTGCCTACGCTCTCGATTCGAGTGCGACAGTCATCGCCACGCCCAATCCCGGCTACAAATTTTCCAAGTGGCTGGAGAACGGCGTGATTGTCAGCCTTTCGCGCACGAACACATTCACGGTCACGAACAACCACGCGCTCGTGGCGAAGTTCAAGCCGGTTTACACCCTGGTCCTCAGCGCCGAACCGGCGGCGGGGGGAGAAGTCGAGGGCGATCCCGTTTACGAAATCGGCGAACTGGCCAAACTGAAAGCCAAGCCGAACCCCGGCTACGCGTTCGTGAACTGGACGCAAAACGGCACGCCCATCAGCACGGACCCGAACTTCCAGTTCAACATCACCGGCAATCGCGAACTCGTGGGCAACTTCGCTTTGGGCCACCGGATTGACGTGAGCGCGGAACCGGTCAATGCCGGCACCGTGAGCGGCGGCGGAGTTCACAGCGCGGGCGCCACCGTGACCGTCACGGCCAACGTCAAGCCTGGTTACGTGTTTCTGAACTGGACGGAGGCCGGCAATCCGGTCAGCACTGCGGCGAGCTACAGCTTCACCTCCAGCGCCAGCCGCGTGCTGGTGGCGAACTTCATCGCCCAACCGTCGGTGAATCTCGCGCCGACCGCGCCCGATACCGTGATGATTTCCTGGCCCGCCGGCGCGAGCGGCTGGGTATTGCAGGAAAGCACCGACCTGAGCCTGGGCGATTGGGCGAATTCGGTCCGCCCCGAGAACGTCGTTGGCGATCAAAAGCAGGTGACCGTCACGCCGCTGACGGGGAGAGGGTTCTTCCG
>CAYIOH010000599.1:0-2871 GCA_964364975.1 uncultured Bifidobacteriaceae bacterium | reverse complement strand
GCTGCAATGGATGTCGGCGACAGAGGTAATAAGCTCATGGCAATGAGGAATCTGAAGGAGGCGAGATGAGTGCAATGCGGTTCGCCAAAATCGAACTCCGGAACTGGAAGAATTTCACCAAGGTCGAAGTTCCTCTTGCCACCCGTGTATTCTTGATTGGGCCAAATGCATCCGGCAAATCGAATTTTCTCGACGCTTTCCGATTTCTTCGTGATCTCGTAACAGAAGGGGGAGGACTCGCGAAAACGGTGCAGGCTCGCGACGGAATGAGCAAACTGCGATCTCTCTATGCGCGTGGCACCAATACCGCTGTTTCAATCGGGGTCGAAGTCACTAATTCCGAGACTACATGGCGTTACGACCTTTCCTTCTCTCACGCGTCGACGAAAAGACCGCATCCCCGGGTAGTGCACGAATCGGTGACCATGCGGAAGGGCGGTGTGCAGCGCGCGGTTTTTACACGGCCCACCGATGCTGATACGCGCGATCCGGAGCAACTTGCCCAAACCCATATTCAACAAGTCGCACAGAACAAGGAGTTTCGCGATCTCGCGGAATTTTTTCGAGGGGTTTTGTATCTGCATCTAGTACCACAGCTCGTAAGGGAGGGGCAGCCACCGCTTCCCGAGCGCATAGGTCTTGACCAGTATGGGCGAGATCTCCTTGATCGCATTCGAAATACCCCGGAGCGCACCAGAAATGGTCGTCTAAACCGTATTCAGAAGGTGCTCGGTATTGTGGCATCCCCCTTGGAGGACTTGAGTTTCGAAGAAGACACCCACGGCAGACCGCATCTCCGGGTCAAATTTCGGCACTGGCGGCCCCAAGGCGCTTATCAATATGAAACGCAGTTCTCAGATGGAACTCTCCGGCTAATTGGCCTGCTATGGTCGTTGCAGGAGAAGGCCGGTCCGTTGCTCCTGGAGGAACCGGAGTTGTCTTTGCACCCAGCCGTTGTTCGGCGGCTCGCCCCATTTATTCATCGAGCGCAACGTGCAGGCAACGGCCGGCAAATAATTCTTTCGACTCACAGCGATGATCTACTGATGGATCCGGGAATTGGCGCGGATGAAGTTCTCTTGGTTCGACCGACGAACGAAGGTTCCGAAGTGGTGGTCGGAGCATCCATCAAGGACGTATCGCGGCTCATGAATTCTGGAATTCCAGCATCCGAAGCAGTCTTGCCGTTGACCGATGCGACACAACTTCCGTTGTTCGAGACCACGGACATCTAAAGAATACGTGAATGTTCACGCTGGTCGTGACAGAAGGGCTATTGGAGGTTGCCGCAGGGGAAAGACTGCTGGACGTTCTCGGGATTGACCGGACCTTTACACGATTTATTCCCAAAGGCGGCTGGGAAGCATTCTGGCGAGATGCGCCCAAATACAACTCAGCAGCAAGGCATTCCGGTCCTGTATTGGGGCTCGCGGATCTCGAGCAGGAACCCTGTCCGAGTGGTTTGATCGGAAAGCATCTCCCGCACGGACGAGATGCCGCGTTCGTCCTGCGAATCGCCGAACGCATGCTCGAAAGCTGGTTACTTGCGGACCGAAAGGCTTTGGCAAATTTCATGCATGTTGCGGCGAAACACATTCCTGAGGAGCCGGAACGGGAAGTGAATCCAAAGTTGGTGTTGGTGAACGCTGCTCGTCATTCGAGGCGTAAAGAAGTTCGGGATGACATTGTCCCAGGGGAAGGAACCGTCGGAATTGTCGGTCGCGGCTATACCTCTCGCCTTGGTGAGTTTGTACGAGACATCTGGCAGCCTTTGAATGCGCAGAACAGAAGCCCGAGCCTTAGGAGGGCGATCGCAAGTATTCAGGCGGCGTGAGCGCTGCGAACTTGCTGAACGACGACCGATGTGGGGTGGAGTCGCACTGGTATGAGGCCCACGGCATAGGTAAGCGGGACCTGAAGATCAAGAGGTACCTGGACTAGCTATGAAACAACCGACGAAGCCGTTTGCGCTGTGCATCGACGACACGGATTACGAGACGTCGCTCATTCCGGGCAAAGTCTATTCATTGATTCCCGATGCGAAGGCTGCGAAGGATGACTTTGTGCGCATCGTGGATGAAAGCGGCGAGGATTACCTGTACCACAAGAGCTATTTCCTGTTCGTCGAGTTTCCGCGAGCGATCGCGAAGCGCATTCGGCCGGAGATTCCATTGACGAGTTTCTGGCGGGCTTCCCGTCGGTCAGTCGTGAGCAAGTCATCGCTTTTCTTGAGCAAGCCAAAGATCGTTTAGTCGCGGCATCGTGAAGGCGCTTGTCCCGGCACTGCTCGCGGTGATCCCGGCGGCAAATCGAAGTATTGGGACGTACGTCCCGGCCTAGGCTCCGGAGCAGATCCGGCAGGCTGGGTCCTTCTTCACCCTCACAGTCCGCCATTCGGATCGTTTCGCATCCAGCAGCAACAGTCTTCCATTGAGCGTTTCGCCCGCACCGGTGAGGAGCTTTGCGGCTTCCGACGCCTGCAGCGCGCCGACGACACCGGTAAGCGGCGCGAAGACGCCCATGGTGGAGCACTGCACTTCCTCGATCTCGCCGTCTTCGGGGAAAAGGCACGCGTAGCAGGGGGCGTCGGGCTTTCTCAGATCGAACACCGCGACTTGCGCATCGAAGCGGATCGCGGCGCCGGAGACGAGCGGTTTCCTGAATTTCACGCAGGCGCGGTTGAGCGCATGGCGCGTGGCGAAATTGTCGGAGCAATCGAGGACGACGTCGACGTCGGCGAGCAGCGATTGCAGTTCATTCGTTTCGATTCTTTTCTGCAAGGGAAAAATCTTTACATCGGGATTCAAAGCGGACAGCGCAGCGCGTGCGGCTTCCACTATCACCTTCAGCTTGCCGATGGCTTCCTCGACG
>CAYIOH010000598.1:0-2872 GCA_964364975.1 uncultured Bifidobacteriaceae bacterium | reverse complement strand
CAACAGTCGGATTTGCAGATAGAGAATCGGCTCGCCCGCCACGCTGAAGAGAAAATGTCCCGGCTCGATGATCCCCGCATGCACCGGCCCGACCGGCACTTGAAAAACGCCTTCACCCTCGACCTCGCGGAACTTGTGCCGCTCGCCGGTGAACGGCGGCAGTTGCGTGTGCAAATCGAAATCCTTGCGCAACGGAAAAACTTCCGGCCAGTCATCGTGCAACGCGCAGCGGCGCGGGTTGGGGTGGCCGATGAGCTTCAGGCCGAATAAATCCTGGATTTCGCGCTCCTGCCAGTTCACGGAATGTACCGCGTTGGTCAGCGACGTGAACTCCGGCTGGTCCGGCGAAATCGGAACGCGCACAATGAAGAAGGTGTGGGCGGCGTCCACCGCGAACACATAGCGGACGAAATAGCACCCGCTCCGTTCGCGTTCATCTTCGGCAAAGACATTGATCAGGCGGCCCTGCCACTTGCGGTAGAAGTGAGCGCAAAGCGCCGCCACCGATTCCAACTTCGTGTGCAGGTAAATTTCGTTCTGATTGAACGTGCGCGTCTCCTCGATTTGCGAACCGAAGCGTTTGGCGAGGTCTTCGAGGATGGCTTGCAGCGAAGATTGAGCCTTCATTGAGAACCTCCGATGATATGCGCGGTCTGTTGCACGAGTTTGAACAATGGCGCGGGCAGCCAGAACCCAAGCACAACGATCACCACCGCCAATGAAACCATCGCCCCCATTTTCCACGGACAGGCGGCGGCCAGGGGCGTTTGCTCGCGTGGCGTTCCGAGGTTCATTTTTGACATGTGACGCAGGAAGCCGGTGAAAATCGTAACCACGCCAGCAATGAACAGGAATGCCGTCCAACCATGGTCGGAGGCCAGTGCCGCACTCAGTATGTTGAACTCGCTTTGAAAAATGCTGAACGGCGGCGTGCCGGTCACTGCCAGCGTCGCCAGCAGAAACAACCCGCCCGTCCAAGGCAATGTGCGGAGGACGCCGCGCACCTTCCAAAGGTAAGGCGTGGCGAAGTGTTGTTGCACGTTGCCCGCGCAAAAAAACATTAGCGGCTTGGTCACGGCATGAAAGAGCATGTGCAGCGCGGCACCCAGCGCGCCCAGCTTGCCGCCAAAACCCAACCCCGCCACCATGATGCCCGCGTGGTCAATGCTCGAATATGCCAGCAGCCTGCGAAAATTCCGTTGTACGAGCACGAATGGGGCGGCCACGAGAATCGAAGCGACGCCGAAGCCCGCCAGCAATTTGCCGGGGAACTCGTGGCCCAGACATTTTTCGGCCAGCACGTCGAAGCGCATGATGGCGTAAATGGCACAGTTGATGAACCCGGCACCCAGCAGAGCAGAGGCGGGCACGGGTGCTTCGGCGTAGGCGTCCGGTTTCCAGGTGTGCATCGGCGCCAAGCCCGCCTTGGTGCCGTAACCCAGCAAGACCAAGATGAACGCCAACCTCATCGCCTGCGGATTGAGTTTGTCCGCCACACCCACGAGCACCGACCAGTTCATGCCGCCGTGCGTTTCCGGCTCAAGCACCCCCACCGCCGAGTAGTAAGTGAACACGGTGCCGAACAACGCCAACGAAATGCCGACGCTGCCGATGATGATGTACTTCCAGCCCGCCTCGAACGAAGTTTTTTGGTTGTAGAACGTGACGAGCAGCACGGATGCGAGCGTGGTGCTCTCGATGGCCACCCACATCACACCCAGGTTGTCGGCCAGCGGCACCAACAGCATCGCACCGACGAACAACGGCGTGAGCACGTAGTAGCGCCGCAACTGCGCGTGCGTCACGCGGCCATCCTTCTCGTCCCGGCGGAAATAACCCACGGCATAAACAGCGCAGGCGAGCGACACGAACCCGGTCAGCGCCAGCACCAATGCGCTCAGGGCGTCGGCTCGCAGAAAACCGCCGAGCGCGGTCACAGTGCCGTGCGCGGCCACATTACCGGCCACTTTCAAAGTCAATCCCGTGACCACCGCAAAAGCGGCGAGATTCAATCGCTCCCACCACGCGCGCGAATTCGTTGCGAGACAAAGCAACCCGGCGCAGAGCGGAATCAATGGGAGCAGCAGCAAGGTCATGGCTTCCCTCCAACGGTTCCCGCAGCCTGGCGAATCAATTGCAGCACCGGTGCCGGCAACCACACGCTGAAAATCAGCAGCCCACCCAACAATAGCGCCATCGCCGGCACGCCGTCCCACGCCAAGGCGTCGCTGGTGCGCGCAAGTTTCGGCGTGCCGATCAGGACGCGCATGAGTTGTTTGAGGATTCCGCAAAACGAGGCAATCAACGCCACGAGCACGAGCACGCTGATGAGCGTCTTGCCCGCGGCGAACCCACCAGCGATCACGGTAAGTTCACTGTAAAACAAACCAAACGGCGGCAGGCCGGTCGCCGCGACTGCGGCCAAACCCATCAACAGCACCGTCACCGGCAGCACCTTCACCACGCCGGGGCCGATGACGCGTAGCTCCAGCGAGTGAAAAGTTTGATGAATGTTGCCTGCCGCGAAAAACAACACCGGCTTGGTCAGCGCGTGATAGCCCATGTGCAGCAGTGCGCCAAAAATCGTCAACGGCGTGTTCATTCCGACGCCAGCGCAGATGAGGCCGACGTGTTCGAGGCTTGAATAGGCCAGCAACCGCTTAAGGTTCGTTTGCACCAAAATGAACGGCGCGGCCAGGAACATTGAGAACAATCCAAAACACAGCAACAACGTGCGACTGAACCCGGTGTCGAGGCATTGCGTGGTGAGAATGTGAAAGCGCAGAAGCGCGTAAAGCGCGACTTTGAGCGAGACGCCCGAAAGCATCGCGCTGGTGGGCGACGGCGCTTCGCTGTGCGCGTCGGGCAGCCA
>CAYIOH010000597.1:0-2874 GCA_964364975.1 uncultured Bifidobacteriaceae bacterium | reverse complement strand
CTCAGCGGACGTACAGTTAGGAATTACACTGCAGTAGCCCGCTCTCGGGGAGACAGTCACAGGTGCTCTGCGAGGCGGCGGGGGTGGCGACGCAGGTGGACGAGATCCTGCGCGCGGATCAGGCGATTGCTGTCCACGTCGCAAGCAGCGACGACCTGGGCATCCTTGTGCCGAAGATACGGCCCGAGATTCCATCCCACGCCATGATCGCCCGTGCCGATGAAGCCGACGGTGATGCGGTTGTTGGGCGAGGTCTTGCCGCCTATGCCGAGCACCGAGGAGGGAACGATTTGCGGCGCAACAGCCGCTAAGCAGGCCGCCGCCGTGGTTTTTTGGATGAACCCTCGGCGGGAGAAACGGGTGGCAGTTTTCATGGGTGGTTAGGCCAATTCCTTGGGCGACTAATTGAAATCAACGGATTGTTTGAGCCAGTCAAGGGTGACTTTCATAGCATAAATTGCTGCGGCATTGAATCATGAAACGCCCCGACACGAAATAAAATTCAAACCCGCGCTCCGGTTTACGGTCCGGTGTTCAAAAACAGGCGAGAGGAATGTCCTACCGGCATCAGTCCGCCTCTCGATACCCGCGTCGGTGCCAATTGTGGACGATGTTCTCTTAAACACTCACAACGTGCGCACTCATGTCCCCGAAGTAGCGGTTGGGGGGCGCAGCTTATCCCGGTTGGTCCCGGAAAAGCTTTTCCCGACGACCGTCCCAATGACTGCTCCGATGATCGCACCGGCCACGAAGTCCGAGAACCAATGGATGGTCATCGAGACGCCGATACCAATGTAAAGGGCGTAGGCCATCGCCACATAACCCAGCCACCTTTGTTTCGGAAGCAGTGTGAACACCGTGACGGCCATGGCAAAAGCGATGGTGGTATGCGACGACGGCCAGCCCCAGAACACACCGCCGCGCAGGAAGCCGAAATGAAAAACATGGCTGATGTCCGCACCCATGTCATGCGTGGGATGGGTGCGACCGGTGACCGCCTTGTAGGCGGAAGAGATGAGCGAGCCGATGAGAGCAGCCTGACCGACAGCCCAGCCGGTCAGGCTGGTTTGGGCATTCCGGACCAGACTGCCGAGAATGACGAGAACAACGGGCAAAATGATGGGCACGAGTCCACCAATCGGGGCGGTCGGAAACATCCAGGAACAAAGGAGTGGATCATGGGTGGAACGGAAATAGAACCAATCGAAACCGGACAGGACAAAAATGAGGGTGAGAACGATGGCAATGATATGCCAGAGAGTCATCCGTCCCTTGAAACAGCCGATGATGTTACGGGGCAAAGTGGAAAAAAACTGCTTCATGCGGAGAGCCGCTCGGTCAATTCATCGGGCGACCAGTAGAAATCAACATCTTGTTTGAGCCAGTTAAGGGTGACTTTCATTCGGGAAGAGGACTAGGACGGTAATTTCTCCACCAATTCCACTTGGGTAGTTTGTGCTGCATGGTCAACGGAAATAACTCTAACATTGATTTTGTCGCGCCAAGCCAAACCCGAAAAATCTTTCAGCGTAGGTTTGTAGGAACAAGGGCCACCCGCTTTGAGCGTCAGACCGGAAGGACTCTTCCAGACTTCGGTGGCAAACACCAATCCGGGGGCTGGCCCAACTTGCCGGGTACTAGATGCGAACAGAAACGAGTTCTCCACTCCGCCCAAGCGAGGTTCTGCCGTCAAGCGTTTGAATGCAGATGTCCGCGGAGTCAATACGACAACCAAGTCTGCCGGTGCATCATGGGGTCTTGTACCATTCATATTCCACCACAGCGGTGAGTCGAACCACTCGATGGAAAAAACCAGTAGATCGTATTGGCCGGTCGGCATCTCAACAAAGGAGCCTTCGCCTTCGCGCACATGCGCAGCGTCAGGTGCAAAGCCGCCGCCGGTTATGCGCTCTCCTTTTCCCACAAACACTCTGCCAGATTTCACTTCCAAACCGAGAGGGCCGAGACGCTCCTTGGCGTAATCTCGCTCATGCAGCGAAAGTTCACCGGACGTAATTCGCACCCTGAAAACGCCATCTGCCGCTGTGGAAATGAAAGATGCTTTTCCTTCGGCGACTTCCTCGATCTCAGTAAACGATCCACACCACCAGTCGCACTTGGCGTTCACCCTTTCGGCCAAACATTCAGGATCGAACACCGCAAGTGTGGCAGTGTCCGTCCAGAATGTGATGATTTGATTGACCTCGTGTTGCATTTTCGGAATCAAAACTGTTTCAAAAAACGCACGTCGTTTTCGTAGAAGAGGCGGATGTCGTTGATGCCGTAGCGCAGCATGGCGATGCGTTCGATGCCGAAGCCGAACGCCCAACCGGTCCAGACTTCTGGATCGTAGCCGACGTTCTCGAAGACCTGCGGATGCACCATGCCGCAGCCGGCGATCTCCAGCCACTCCTTGCCCATCTTCTTCACCAGCGCGTTGGTGAAATCAATCTCGTAGCTCGGCTCGGTGTAACTGAAGTAGTGCGGACGGAAACGAATCTTCACGTCGCTGCCCATGAGTTCGCGGAAGACGAACTCGACCGTGCCTTTGAGGTCGCCGACAGTCACGCCTTTGTCCACGTAAAGACCCTCGATTTGGTGGAACGTCGGGTTGTGCGTGGCATCGGCGTTGTCGCGGCGATACACGCGGCCCGGCACGATGATGCGTACGGGCGGCGGTTGGGATTTCATCACGCGAATTTGAACCGACGAGGTGTGCGTGCGGAGCAGTAGTGACGCAGGCATCCTGCCTGCGATTGTACCGCCGACCGTCTCGGTTGGTGGTTGTTTGCCTTCAGGCGAAACGCCCGAAGGGACGGTGGCAGGCGGGGACGCCTGCCCCACTAAGTGGAAGGTGTCCTGCATGTCGCGCGC
>CAYIOH010000596.1:0-2878 GCA_964364975.1 uncultured Bifidobacteriaceae bacterium | reverse complement strand
TGTTGTGGGGGGCGGCAGCCCGAAGAACTTCATGCTCCAGAACGAGCCGCAGATTCAGGAAGTGCTTCGCATCAAGGAATTCGGCCAGGACTTTTTCATCCAGGTCACCGATGCGCGGCCCGACACGGGTGGACTTTCTGGCGCGACGCCCAGCGAAGCGGTGAGTTGGGGCAAGGTGGATCCCACGAAACTCCCCGATGCCGTCGTTTGTTACACGGACACGACCATCGCCATGCCCATTCTCACGCACTATGCGCTGGCGAAGCACAAACCGCGCAAGTTGAAACGCCTCTACGATCAGCGCGCGAAGTTGATGAAAGCACTCACACGGGAATATTTCACGCACAACAAAGTGAAGATGATGGATGGTTCGAAGCCGGTGGTAGATTGATTTACGATTGACGGTTTGCAGTTTGCCGGCCGGTTTGCAGAACGAATCCGCGCACTGAATAACCCTGGAAGCTTTCGGGGCTGGCTGTTCTCATGACACTCAAACAACTTCAGTCCCTCGCCAAAACCCACGGCACGCCCGTGGTCATCATTGACCACGACGTCGTCCGGGAAAATTACGCTGCCTTCAAGAAGCACTTGCCCAAGGTGCAGTGCTATTACGCCGTAAAAGCCAACGCCGAGCCGGCCATTGTTCGCACGCTTTACAAGGCCGGCGCGAGTTTCGATGTCGCGTCGCTGCCGGAGTTCATGCTCGTTTACGAAAACATCCGGCGGCTTTCCCCAAAGGCGCAGCAGGATTTTATCTGGGACAAAATCATTTACGCCAATCCCACCAAACCCAAGGAAACGCTCCAGGCGTTGGACCAATACAAACCGCTCGTCACCTACGACAACCTCACCGAGCTGAAAAAAATCCAGCAATACGCTCCGCACGCCGGCGTGGTCTTGCGCCTGCGCGTGCCGAACACCGGCTCAATGGTCGAGTTGTCCTCCAAGTTTGGCTGCGATGCGGGGGAGGCGGTGGACTTGATTGTGGCGGCGTTCAAAATGGGTCTCGTGGTGGAAGGCTTGAGTTTCCACGTCGGCAGCCAGTGCACCAACTTCGAGAATTTCGTCCAGGCGTTGAACATGGCCGCGGCAGTGATGCAGGAAGCCAAGTCACGCGGGCACGAAATCAAAATCCTCGACATCGGCGGCGGATTTCCCGCGCCCTACAACCCGCACGTCAAACCCTTCAGCGAGCTGGCCAAGAAAATCAACGCCGAGATTGACCGGCTGTTCGCGAAAGACATTCAGATTCTCGCCGAGCCGGGCCGTTTTCTCGTGGCCACCGCTGCCATGTCAGTCGCGCGCATCATCGGCAAGGCCGTGCGCGACGGCAAAAAGTGCTACTACATTGATGACAGCGTATATCACACTTTTTCCGGCATCATCTTCGACCACTGCCAGTATCACCTGAAGGCGTTCAAGCCCGGCAAAACCGAAATCTGCGCTGTCTTCGGCCAGACCTGCGATGCGCTCGATACGATTTCACTCTCGGAAGAACTGCCGAACCTGGAAATTGACGACCTGGTTTATTCCGAGAACATCGGCGCCTACAGCAGCGCCTCGGCAACCTGGTTCAATGGCTTCCCGCCGGCAAAAGTCGTGCATGTGAACGAGTAGTGGCGCAGCGCGTCCCGCCTGCGAACGTCCCACCAGCCGTCTCGGTTGGTGAATAGGGGGAGAAGTTGCGCCCGCGGCTTGGTCGCCGTCGCTGCCAAACTTGCTCCTAGCGAGACGGCTGCTATCCTCCTCCCATGATCCAGACCAACGCGCCGCGCATCCTGACCACCACGGTCGGTTCTTATCCCGTCCCCGAATGGCTCACCGCGTTGCCGAGTGAACAAGCGTTGCTGGATGCCACGCGCGTCGTATTCGACCTGCAACGTCAGGCCGGCATTGACCTGCCCACCGACGGCGAGTTGTATCGCTTCGACGTGAACCATCCCGACACGAACGGGATGATTGACTATTTCGTCAGCCGGTTGGGCGGCATTGATTCCAAAGTTGGCCGGCGCGAGACCGCCGCGTTTCGCGCGAAACCGGAGATGCGTTTCCGCGGCAAACCCGCCGGCGTCGTCACCGGACCAATCACCGAAGGCGCGTTGAATTTGCCGGAAGATTGCGCGCGCGCCGCGAGCGTCGCAGGCGGGCCGTTCAAGTTCACGCTCACCAGCCCTTACATGCTCGCGCGCACGTTGCTGGACGAGCACTACCGGAATTTTGAGAAGCTCACGCTCGCCATCGCCGACGCCCTGGCCGCGCAAACCGGCGACTTGAACTGCGCCTGCGCGCAGGTGGACGAAGCCAACATCCCCGGCAACCCCGCCGATGCGCCGCTCGCTGCGACTGCGATCAATCGTTTGCTGGACGCTATGCGCGGGGAAAAGTCAGTTCATTTTTGCTTCGGCAACTACGGCGGGCAGACGATTCAAAAAGGCACGTGGGCTGCGCTGATTTCGTTTCTCAACAGCCTGCACGCCGACCATCTCGTACTCGAACTTGCCCACCGTCCACCCGAGGACCTTGACGCGCTCAAGGCGGTGGAGGCGCGCATCGGGCTGGGACTTGGCGTGGTAGACGTCAAAGTCAACCGTGTTGAAACACCGGAGGAAATCGCCCGCGCCATCGAGCGCGCAGAGAAAACTCTTGGCTCGAACCGCGTGCGCTATGTGCATCCCGACTGCGGCTTCTGGATGCTCAAACGCTCGATTGCCGACCGCAAAATCGCCGCGCTGGTCAAGGGGCGCGATCTGTATCTGGGGCGCGGATGATTCGTGAGCAAATGAAAGGTGGCGTGCGAGCTTTGACTGAAGGTAGGGCGCGGGACACCCGGGGCGCCCCCCCCCCAAGGCGGCCCCAGGGCACGCCCGCCCCGGGGGGC
>CAYIOH010000595.1:0-2881 GCA_964364975.1 uncultured Bifidobacteriaceae bacterium | reverse complement strand
CAAAGTTACCCAGTTCATCCACGAAGCCGAGTTGTTCCGCTTCCTTGCCGGAAAGCACGCGGCCATCGGCGTACTCCTCCCAATTCTGCGCCAGCGTTCTCCCCTCATTTTTGTTTTTATCGTGGGCGTAGGCGCGGCCTTTAGCCACGACGCTCTTGAATTTGTCGTAGGTCTCAGTGATGAGCTTTTGCACCATCGCTTTTTCCTCGGGCGTAATCTCATCCGGCTCGCGCGAGCCGCTCAACATGTCCTTGAACTTGCCGCTCTTGAAGGTGAATGGTCGGAGGCCGACCTTGTCCATCAAGCCGCGGTAGTTCCAAGTGCTCATGATGACGCCGATGCTGCCGGTGATCGTCATTTCGTTCGCGACAATCCACCGGCACGGCGCGGACACGTAATAACCGCCCGACGCCGCCAGGCTTCCCATCGAGATAATGACAGGTTTGCCGCTATCATCCTGGAACTGCGCGATTGCGTGGGAAATGTCGTCCGAGGCCAGCACCTCGCCGCCGGGTGAATCCACTTTCACAATCACGGCCTTGACCTTGTGATCCTCTTCGGCGCGTTTGAGTTGCGCTTTGATGACGTCCACTATGCTGTAACCGCTCTGATCAATCTCGCGGCTGGTGATGATGCCGTCAATGCTCACGATGGCGATCTTGGCCGTGGCGTTGTTATCTTCGAGCAGGGTTTCTTCGAGGCGCGGTTCGGCAAAGCGATGAACCTGCAGACCTTGGACGTGAACGATGCTTTTGAAGACGCTGCCGATGTTAAACAACACGCTGACCACCAGCAGGAGCAGCAGCACGAGGGCGAAAATCATCCAGCCCCGGCTCTTGCGCGGGCGCGGAGGAGCGGGCGGTGCGATCACCGGCGGCGGTGGCAAAGGTGGCGGTGGCGCATTGAATGGCGGAACAGCATCGTTGTCCATAACGGCGAACAGAATCACGAAAAATCTGAAACAGGGCAAGCTGGATTGCGCTC
This sequence comes from uncultured Bifidobacteriaceae bacterium, assembly GCA_964364975.1. Classification (GTDB taxonomy): domain Bacteria; phylum Verrucomicrobiota; class Verrucomicrobiia; order Limisphaerales; family JADLHS01; genus JALOTT01. The sequence continues at coordinate 1,897 of CAYIOH010000595.1, read as the reverse complement.
GAAATCAAACTTGGGCCGCCACGGAGTGGCGGCATCATTTTCGGGCTGCCTTCAGAAGCGCAGCCACCAAACCTTCAATCGTGTGTTGTTTGGCCTCGATGGCTGGCTCAAGTCCCAAGGCTTTAATTGCCTTGCTCGTCTCCGGCCCGATGGAGGCCAGCTTTGTTCGTGGAAACTTTTTCAACAGTGTCGGCAGATTGAACCGCGCGTGAAAATATTCCACCGTCGAACCACTCGTGAACGTGACCCAATCCGCGCCGCCAATCAGCAGCTTCGCAGCCGCGTCTGTTGAGCCGTCGGTCTCGGCCACGTTCCGGTAAACGGCGATATCGTCCACGATTGCGCCGAGGGCTTCGAGCGCCTGCGGCAAGTCCGGGTTCGCTACTTCCGCGCGCAGCAGACAGATTTTCAGGTTCTCAATCGTCTCGAATTTCCTGAATGCCGCGGCGACTTTTATCCCCAGCGCCTCTTCGGGCATCAAGTCCACCTGCAAATGCAGTTCGCGCAATTTCGCCGCCGTGGCCGGGCCAACCGCCGCGATGCGCACACCGCCAATGTCACGCATGTCTTTGAACGCCTTGAAAAAAATCTCGAAAAACGCCGCGACGCCATTGGGACTGGTGAAGACGAGCCAGTCGTACGAATTCAATTCCAACAACGCATCTGCAACCGCGTCGTGCTGGGTGGGTGGCGCGATTTTGATGGTCGGAATCTCCAGAACTTCCGCGCCCAACTCGGTGAGACGGCTGGCGAACTCGCCGGCCTGTTCGCGCGCGCGGGTGATGACAATGCGTTTGCCAAATAGCGGACGGTTCTCAAACCAATTGAGTTTGCCGCGCAACGAAACCACACCGCCAATCACTGTCACTGCGGGTGGTAAAATATTCTCGCGGGCCGCGATGCTCTCAATGGTGGCCAGCGTGCCCACGACGGATTTCTGATTGCCCATCGTTCCCCATTGGACGATAGCCACGGGCGTTTCGGACGCGATCCCGCGCGCGAGCAACGCCTGCGTCACTTCACCGATGTGCGTCACACCCATCAAGATGACTTTCGTGCCGGACGTGCGCGCGATTTGGTCGAAATCCAGGCTGCTCGTGGTCTTGCCTTCACCTTCGTGGCCGGTAAAAACGGTAAAATTGGAGCAATGATCGCGGTGCGTGAGCGGGATGCCCGCGGCATTCAACGCGGCCGAAATGGACGACACACCCGACACCACTTCAAAGGGAACTTTCGCCGCCGCCAGCGCTTCCGCCTCCTCGCCGCCGCGACCGAAGATGTAAGGGTCGCCGCCTTTGAGCCGCACGACGCATTTGCCCTCACGCGCTTTGCCAATCATCAGCGCATTGAGTTCCTCTTGCGGAACGTCATGCCGTTTGCCCCGTGAAATCAGTTCGCAACCATTTCGGGCGAGCCGGAGCAGTTCAGCATTCACGAGCAAATCGTAAATGACCACGTCGGCGCGGCGCAACAGTTCCGCGCCGCGCAACGTCAGCAAACCCGCGTCGCCCGGTCCGGCGCCGACGAGGTAGACTGTGCCTGATTTGTGCATCGAAAAATCGGCTTGGCGGTTTAGCTCTGTTCGTAAGCGCGCAAGAAATCCTCGCGCGAGATGCCGGACTGCGTGCAAATGGTGCGCAGCGTGGACGACTCGAGATGTGGATGATTGGGCATAGTCAGCGGTGTTTGTGTGCCGTCGGGATTGTCACGCAGCATGGAGATATGCTCACGCTCAATGACGATCCGAAATCCTAGCGTAGTCAGCGCGCGAACAACCCTGCGCTTCGGCGCGTCAACGGAAAATTTAGGCATGAGCCTCGGCAATGAACGCCTCTAGCACAGCCGGCTGGGTTTCAAAAACCTCCGACCCGAATGTTTCGACGTGGAAGCGAATGGC
>CAYIOH010000594.1:2589-2886 GCA_964364975.1 uncultured Bifidobacteriaceae bacterium | reverse complement strand
TTCTGATCTTTCACCCGGTCGAGCTGCTTGCGCAAGATGATGTCCGGGTCCTCGATAATGGATTCCACGAGCGTCAGCAGGATGAGCGCGTAATCCGGCTGCTGCGGATCCACCAGCGGAATCGTGTCGAGCAGATACAACGACAGCGCCTGGTCCATCGAGAAATCCTCCTGTAGCTCGACGTTCACACGAAGTTTACGCTTGGTAGTGGCGCGGGCGTCCTCGCCTGCGACCGTCCTGCAAGCGTCCCCGCTTGCAGTTACCGTGCGGACGGGGACGTCCGCAGGACTGGTGGCC
>CAYIOH010000594.1:0-2579 GCA_964364975.1 uncultured Bifidobacteriaceae bacterium | reverse complement strand
CGATCTTCCGATCCAGCAATGACCGGAACAACTGCCACGCGCGTTTGATGTGCGCCTGCTTCTGCCGGGGCGATTCGTGAGAACGCGCAATGAGCTGCTGCATCGCGCGGCAACCGTCGCCCTTTCGACTCAGCACGTTTAGCAGCATCCCGTGCGTTACCTGAAAGCGCGAGGTCAGCCGTTCCGGCGGCGCGGCGATCAATCGCAGAAACGTGTTCTTGTCCCAATTGACGAAATTCTTGTCGGGCGGCTGACGTTTCACGGTTTTCCTGCCGTCGCGCGCCGATTTTTCCGCCAGCTTCAGGTTTTCGATCACGTGCTCCGGCGCTTGCGCCACCACCCAGCCGCGATCATCAAAGCCCTTGCGCCCTGCTCGTCCGCTGATCTGATGAAAATCGCGCGCGCTCAGAATGACGGTCTTTTGTCCGTCGTATTTGCACAGCCGCGTGAACAGCACGGTGCGAATCGGTATATTGATGCCAACGCCCAACGTGTCCGTGCCACAAATGATTTTAAGCAACCCCTTCTGCGCGAGCTGTTCGATCAACACGCGATACTTCGGCAACAACCCGGCGTGATGCAATCCAATGCCGTGCCGCAGCCACTTCTTGATGTCCGGCCCGTACGGGCTGGTGAACTTGAATCCTTCGAGCGCGTTGGCAATAGCCGCCTTCTCGTCGCGCGAGCAAACGTTAATGCTCGTGAAATCCTGCGCGCTCTGCGCGGCCTCCAGTTGCGTGAAGTGGACGACATACACCGGCGCTTTGCCTTCGGCGGCGAGACTTTCCAAGGTCTTGGCCAGCGGCAATTCCGAATAGGCATGCTCCAACGGAACGGGCCGGTCGGTGGACGCAACCGTCACGGTTGGCCGCCCGGTGAGCCGCGTGAGTTCCTCCTCGAAAAATGTTGTCTCACCCAGCGTCGCGGACATCAGGAGGAACCGCGCCCTTGGCAGCGTCAGCAAGGGAATCTGCCAGGCCACGCCACGCTCGCGATCCGCGTAGTAATGGAATTCGTCCATGACCACGTCCTGCACATTGGCCTCCGCGCCCTCTCGCAACGCGATGTTGGCGAGAATCTCGGCGGTGCAACAAAGAATCGGTGCGTCACGATTCACTGACGCATCGCCGGTGCTGAGGCCGACGTTGTCCGGACCAAACTCGCGACACAAAGCCATGAACTTCTCGTTCACCAATGCCTTGATCGGACAGGTGTAAATGGAGCGGCGGCCTTGGGCGATAGCCTGGAAGTGCAGCGCCGTGGCGACGAGCGATTTGCCCGACCCGGTGGGTGTGTTCAGGATGACGTTCTTGTCCTCGAACAATTCCAGGATGGCCGATTCCTGCGCCGCATAAAGCTGTAGCCGCCGTCCTTCCACGTAATCCAGAAAGCGCCCCAGCAAAAGATCATTGCTGGCTTTCTCGTCGCGCGGAATCAAATCGTATAAAGTAGCGGACACAGGACACCCACTCTACGAAGCGCGAGCCGTGATGAAAAGACCGATGAGATCCGGCGCGAGCTTGTTTAGCCTGGGAAAACAATCTGTGGACAACGCTAAGAGTTCGGGAGGTCATCAAGAGGCACTTTGGAATCGAATTTTGTCGCGGCCACGTATGGCACCTCTTGACTGATTGTCTAAATTGGTCGGCCATCAGACCTGTCCAGCAAGCCGCGTTACGTAACGATGTCGAGATTGACCGTTGGAAACGAGAAGAGTTTCCGAAGATTGAAAGGCAGGCGGAGCAGAGAGGAGCCTTCCTCGCATTTGTTGACGAATCTGGATTCATGATGACGCCGACGATTCGGCGCACCTTTGCGCCCCGTGGAAGCAAGCCGGTAAACAAGGTCACTGACCCCCACGGTCGAATTTCTGTGATTGGTGCGATAACAGTTAGTCCGAGGCGAAGGAGGGTTAGCCTTCACTACCTTACTTTGGCTGATAATGTGAACTTTCGCGGTTTGAGTGTGATCGAGTTCTTGAAACAACTACGGAGTCATGTATGTAAGCCGATAATCATTATCTGGGACCAAGTCCCCACCCACTCTTCATATCCGGTGCTACAATACCTTGAGACTGTGCCTGACATTGTGACGAAGTTTTTCCCTCCATATGCACCAGAGCTAAACCCGGTAGACAGAGTATGGCGCTATGTAAAACATGACCGCCTACCGAATTTCACTCCGTCAACGATGGACAAATTGCGCGAAAGTGTGGAATCAGAGTTAAATCGCCTGCAAAATCAATCAGATTTGCTGCGTTCATTCATCCGGCAGTCCGAAGTTCCAATGGGTCATAGCGTATCCGAAGCCGTGCGAATCGCCTCTAACTCCTCCCATCGGGTGTAAAGTTTCGGGATCTTCTCTTTCGCCGCGTCCAGATCGGCGGTGAGTTGGTTGATTTGCGTGGCGTGTTTGCGGAAGAACTCTGGATCAGCGAACAAACCTTCAATCCGTGCCACCTCGGCTTCAACCGCGTGAATCTGCGCTTCCATCCCTTCCAGTTCGCGTGCTTCCTTGAAAGAGAGTTTGCGGGGCTTCTGTGTCTTCGGTGTAGCGGCGGCTCGGGAGAGCGCCGCTGA
>CAYIOH010000593.1:0-2902 GCA_964364975.1 uncultured Bifidobacteriaceae bacterium | reverse complement strand
GGTCCACTTGCCCGCGCGCCTTGGCCAACCTCTCCTCAAGCTGGTCGGCCAGCGCAAACAAACCCTCCACTCGCCGCACGATTTCCTGTTGCTCGTGGAGCGGCGGCAGGACAAACGGCAGTTCGCGGACTCGTTGGCAATTCAACGCCTGCGGACCTGAACCGCCACCTCGTTCTCGCGTCGCTTCGTATTGCAGTTGAAACCATCGCCACAAATATGCAGAGGCAGCCAAGCCGTGGTCCAAAACGACTGCGGCAATGTTCTGGTTGATTGTAGCCTCGATGTTGAGGATGGCCGTTTGCCCTCGGGTCTTTCCCTCGCCAATCATGGCAATCAGGACAGAGCCACGGGGAAGAAGACGCACGGAACTTCCCTCGTAGCCCGCTTCGGTTATTCGTTCGCGAGTTTCAGAAATCAGATTGTTACGAACTTCACCCGAACTGACCCAAGGAATTGCGCCGCCCCAAAACTCCGGTTGTTTTCGAGAAGGCGTGCTGCCGTTGCAGACTGCGCCAATCGCTCCAATGCGGCAACTCAGCCAAGTTTCGGGGATTTCATTCAGTCCGAGGTCTCCTTCGTCAATGCGGAGATTTCGCTCGTCGAAGACTTCCTCAATCTGAGCTTTCTCCTTTTTGGTCTTCGCTGACGTAAGCCGCTTCTCTTTGATCCTGCCGAGCAGGGCTTCGGCTGTTTCGACGGTCGGATTCTCCTCCCGCCAATCGGCGGTGAGGCGGCCGGAGCAGGCGGCGGCGAGGACGGATTGGCGAAAGCGTTTGAGCAGGACGGGAATCTTCGCCAGCCGCTGCTGGCTGGCGTCCACTTTGCCCAACAGCGTCTCCAGCTTCGCCACAATCCGTCGCTGCTCGGCGAGGGGCGGAACGACAACTTGCTCTTCGAGCAGTGCGTCTTTCGGAAGCGTGGACTGGTTGACCCAGTGTTTGCACTTGTCATTAAGCAATCCCTGTTTCCAGTGAAGCCACAGATTCCAGCGAAGGAAGCGGCCATCAACAACCTCGCGCTTCGGGCGAAGCCGCGTGAGGTGATTACTGAAAGCGTATCGCCCCGTCAGATCGAAGTAAGCGCATTTGCCAACCAGCGCGCCACTGTTCGTTGTGCATACCAGCACATCGCCCGGCGATAGATCGTGTCTTGGCTTGGCAAGTTTCTCCGGCACTGTGCGGATGAGGTCCAGCACCAGATCGCCATCAAGCCCGATGTTGTTCATCCGCAGATGCGCGACACCGCCTTCGACAGTCTTCTCGCCGGAAGCGAATCCCGGTTGGAAGTTTTCGATGACTTCGGAAACGGGCGCGGAAGTCCACCCTTTCGGAAGCTCGTCGCTCATTTCTCCCCGCCTCCGGTTGTCGTTGTCCCGCAGGGACACCCGAAAATAGCCCACCGTTTCAACGGTGGGTAAACGGATTCCAAATTCCCCCAAGCCCCGGAGGGGCGAAAGAAAATGTCCGAGAACAAAACCGGATTCTGCCGTCCCTGACGGGACTCGTTCCAATTCCGATCTGAAACCCACCATTGAAATGGTGGGCTATTGTCTTTCGCCCTGCCGGGCTGAGAATTTCGCCACCCATTCGGAAGCGCGTCGCTCATTTCTCCACGCCTCCGGTTGCGTTTGTCCCGCAGGGACACCCGAAAATAGCCCAGCGATTTATCGCTGGGTAAACGCGTCCCCAATTCCCCCAAGCCCCGCCAGGGGCGAAAGAAGACGCGGGACGACGCGACCCATTTCTTCCGTCCCTGACGGGACTCGCCATCCTGCGACGCCCGGAATCCCACCGTTGAAACGGTGGGCTATTTTCTTTCGCCCTGACGGGCTGAGGGATTGATGCGCTGGGGTTCATTCCAAATCGCGGTCCACGTATTCCATCCCGTGCTTTTTCAAGAACACCTCGATCTCTTCCTTGAACGTCGTCTTCCGATGGTGCTCGACTTGGCCCTGAATGTATCTGGTCGTGTCCTCGACACCGGAGACGCCGATGCTGAACGCGCCGTAGCCTTCCTGCCACTCGAAATCCCAATGCTCCTTGAACGTGTCGTGAATCCACTTCGAGGAATTGCCTTTGAGAAGCTGGATGGATTTGGCGACGGAAAGCGTGGAAGGAATCGAGAGAAGGACATGCACATGGTCCTCCACGCCGCCAACGACCAATGCTTTCATTTTGTTCTCGCGGGCGATGCCGCCGAGATAGGGCCAGAGGCGTTGCTGCAATGCGGGTTTGATGAGCGGGCGGCGTTCTTTGGTGGCCCACACGCAATGCATCAGGCAACTGACGAAGGAGTGCATGGTTTCTTTTCTTTTCTTTCGTCCCTGACGGGACTCGTTTTGTTTTTTTGCTTATCCTACCCACCGATAAATCGGTGGGCTATTCTCGGGCGTCCCTGCGGGACTTCTCCGACCGCATTCTTGTCCCATCAGTGTCGTCCGTGCAATCCGTTGCTCATTTCTCCACTCCTTCCTCTTTCTCGACCAGCGCCACGATTTCCCTCAAATCATCCACCACGGCCTCCAACTCCGTGATGGCTTCGGCGGCGAGGTCCTGCGGTTCGGGTAATTCATCGGCGTCTTCGAGCGAGTCGTCCTTGAGCCAGGTGACGTCGAGCTTGTAGCCGCGGTCCTTGATTTCGCTGATGTGGAAGCGACGCAGTCGCCCCAATTCTCCGCCATCCACCCGCTTGCTGAATCCATTCGGGTCTTTACCGTAGCTCTTTTCAAACTCGGCGAAGTGTTGCGCGGTGAGTGGGCGATCTTTCTTGGTGATGCCCGGCACGTTGGAACGCGCGTCGAAAATCCAGACCGCGTCGGTGGGCCGGCCTTTCTGGAAGAAGATGACATTCGCCTTCACGCCTTGGCTGTAAGGCGTGAACGTGCCGCGCGGCAGGCGCAGGA
>CAYIOH010000592.1:0-2906 GCA_964364975.1 uncultured Bifidobacteriaceae bacterium | reverse complement strand
TGATGCCGACCAACCTTTACGGAACCAATGATAATTACGAGGCCCACCATTCCCACGTCCTGCCGGCGTTGCTCCGCCGAATGCATGAGGCCAAGGCGGAGGGAGTGGAGAAGGTGACGATCTGGGGCTCGGGTACCCCGAAGCGCGAGTTTCTTTTCAGTGACGATCTGGCGGACGCGTGCGTGTTCCTGATGGAGCGCTTCGACAGCGCCGATATCGGCGAATGCATCAACATCGGCAGCGGCGAGGAGGTCAGCATCCGCGAGCTGGCGGGACTGGTTGCGGAGGCGGTCGGTTATCGCGGCGAGTTTACCTTCGATGCCACCCGGCCGGACGGCACACCGCGCAAGCTGCTGGACAGTTCGCGCCTGCGGGCGCTGGGCTGGCGCGCGAAGACCGAGTTGCGCTCAGGCTTGAAGCTTACCTATCTGGATTATCTTGAGAGATATGCACCGATGGAGCGCATATCAGATGCATCGATATAATTGGCAGTTTACAACCTCGATGAGCCAACCAGCGCTCTCGATTCCGAGACGGAGCGGGATATCCAGTGGACCCTGGACGAATTGCGCGCCATGGGAAACGTGACGATTATCAACATTGCCCACAGATTGCCCGCCACCCGCAGCGCCAACCGGATAGTGGTATTCAAGGATGGTCGCGTGGTGGAGCAGGGCCCCCACGAGCAACTGATGATAGTTTCCGAGGACTGGTGTGCTCGGGCTTCCGGCATGCAGTCGGGCGAGCGCTGATACGAGGAACGATGGATGGAACTCAAGGGCAAAAGGATACTGGTGACTGGGGCAGACGGATTCATTGGGTCACATCTGACCGAGGAATTGGTGCGACAGGGCCACGACGTGCGGGCTTTCGTGCTTTACAACTCCTTCAACTCATGGGGCTGGCTGGATCAAGCCGAACCGAACATAAAAAGCAGCTTGGACGTCTTCGCCGGGGACGTGCGCGACCCCCATGGGGTGCGCACTGCCATGAGCGGCTGCGACGTGGTCTTGCACCTGGCGGCGCTCATCGCCATCCCATATTCCTACCATTCACCCGACACCTACGTGGAGACCAACGTCAAGGGTACTTTGAACATCGTCCAGGCAGCTGGGGATCTTGACGTGGAGCGCGTAGTACATACTTCGACCAGTGAGGTATATGGCACGGCACGCTATGTGCCCATCGACGAGGAGCATCCTCTGCACGGCCAGTCGCCTTATTCGGCCTCGAAGATTGGCGCGGATCAAATGGCTCTTTCCTTCCATCGATCCTTCCAGACTCCGGTGACTGTGCTACGTCCCTTCAACACCTATGGTCCGCGGCAGAGCGCCCGTGCCGTCATCCCCACGGTCATCACTCAGATCGCCAATGGCGCGCGGCAGATAAGGCTCGGAGCGCTGCATCCCACGCGCGATTTCACCTTCGCGGCCGATACGGTGAGAGCCTTCATCACTACGGCCCAATGTGATGCTGCCGTCGGCGAGGTTGTCAACGCGGGCAGCGGTTTCGAGATATCCATCGGCGACACGGCTCGGCTCATCGCCGAGGTCATGGGTGAGGAGATTGAGATCGTTACGGACCGGCAGCGTTTCAGGCCGGAAAAAAGCGAGGTGGAGCGGCTCTTCGCTTCCAGCGAAAAACTGCATCGTCTGACCGGTTGGACCCCGGCCTTCGGCGGGCTGGACGGGTTCCGCCGAGGGCTGGCTGAGACCGCCGCTTGGTTCATGACCCCTGGTAACCTTGCCTCCTACAAGTCTTGCATTTACAACATTTAGTGGCTGTCGTAAGAGAACTGGTGCTGGTCGGCGGCGGTGGCCACGCAAAGGCTTGTCTGGACGTGATTCAGACCGAGGGGCGTTTCCGGGTCGTGGGCATCCTTGATCGCCCGGATTTTGTGGGAACGAATGTCCTCGGCATACCGATCATCGGCACGGATGAGGACGCCCCCACCCTGGCAAACAGAGGCCTGTGTTTTCTCATCGCCGTTGGCCATATTGCGACACCGGAGCCCCGCATTCGCCTGTTTAAACAGCTTGGCGAACTCGGGGCTGAGCTGCCTGTCATTATCTCGCCCTCTGCACATGTGTCCCCACATGCCGTTATTGGTGAGGGAACCATTGTTATGCACATGGCGGTAGTCGGCCCCGGGGCGCGTATTGGCGCCAACTGCATCATCAACACTCGCGCCACGGTGGAGCACGATGCCGAGGTTGGCGATCATTGCCATATAGCTACGGGCGCCCTGGTCAACGGTGGCTGCATCGTGGAACGAGGGGCCTTCGTCGGAAGCGGGGCGGTGCTGCGTCAGGGTGTGCAGGTCGGCGAATGCGCTGTCGTAGGCATGGGGGCGCTAGTTCGCCGAAACGTGGCCCCTTATGAAGTACTCCGGTATTGCCACGAAGCGGAGCCGAAACCATGATCCCGCTCGCGATTCCCAATATCTCAGGCAACGAGGCCGCGTACCTGATGGAGTGCGTTCGGACAAATTTTGTCTCATCGGTAGGGCCGTTTGTTGCACGCATGGAGGAAATGACGGCGCAGGCCACCGGTGCGGCAGCCTGCGCCGCCACCTCTAGCGGCACCACTGGGCTGCACGCGGCTCTGATGGCCGTTGGTGTTGGCTCGGGCGATCTGGTACTGCTTCCATCATTCACCTTCATCGCCAGCGCCAACGCCGTGGCCCACTGCCACGCCGAGCCCTGGTTTGTGGACATCTCCCCGGACTCCTGGTGCATGAATCCGGCGCAGTTGGCCGATCTCCTATTCAAGGAAACCCGACGCGAGGGTGGGCGGCTGGTTCACGCCGCCTCGGGTCGAAGGGTGGCTGCCATCATGCCGGTTTATACGCTGGGTACGCCTGCGGATATGGATCCAATCCTGGAACTGGCGCGGGAGTATGGCTT
>CAYIOH010000591.1:0-2913 GCA_964364975.1 uncultured Bifidobacteriaceae bacterium | reverse complement strand
CCCTGGCCAGGTGCGGGGCCAGCGCATCCGTGAGAAAATAATTGTCATGGGTTTTCGCGCCGACCTTGACCGTGTAGTTGAAGCCATCGAATGTTTCGAGCGCAATGGTCGTCGGCTGGTCCAGCCCGGTTTCCTCTGGCTTCGCGCCAACGGAAACATCCTCGAAACCTGGCGACGACAGCGGGTTGGAGACGCCCGACGCCTTGGCGGAATCAAGCTGCTCGCCGGGTTTGACATCGGCAAGCGTCCACTCGCCGGATTCGGTTTCGCGCGTGAGCTTCCAGGAATTCGTCGCCGTGGGAAAGGTCACAGCCACCGCGCGCACTTTTTCGACCTTGAAAAAATCCTTGTTGAGCCAGGAGCCGGGCCTGGCTTCGACGTTGCTGAGCGGGTCGGAAATCAATGCCACGCTGTCTGCGTCCCCCAGCATCACGTAACGGCCGTCCGGATAACCACCGCCGCCGAAATCTTCCATCGGCGAACGCCTCCCGGTGGATTTCAGGTGCGGCTTGCCGAGCAAAAGGGTTTTAATGGCTTTCCCGGTTGCGTCGCGGAACTCGACGACCGTCGCCGCATTCGTCCCCTGTCCCGTCGCCAACGCCAGCCGCGACAATTGCGACGGTCCTACTTTCTCGGTCTGGACCACTTTCAGATCGCGCAATTTGAGCAGCAGCCCGCTGATTTCGGAAAAGTTCGCGGCGTAGTCGTTCCGCTCCTGGACGCGCCAAAGATCATTCTTCTTGGCCAAAGTGAGTTGGTTTGTGTCCTGTTTGACTATGATTTGCGCCACGTCGTTGACGGGAAAATCACCGAGCAGCTTCGTGCCAGCGGCCGCACCGCCGCCGGCCCAGGACGAGGCCTGTTTCCGGTAAAGCATCAGGCCCGCGCCACCGACGATGGCCACCAAGACCAGCAGAATGACAAATTGTTTTCGATTCATTTCGCCGCCGTGAGTTTGCGTTTGTAAGCCGCCAAAATGATGCCGCACAACATCACTGCCAGCGGCACGGCGGCAATGTTGAACCACTTGATCCGTGTTTCGAGCGAATCAATTTCGCGCCGCAAATCCTTCTGCACCTTCTTCAAATCGCGCCGCATCTGCGCCTCGGTCTTCTGGAATTTTTCCAGTTCGGCCTGCTGCTCGGGTGACAAAATGAAGCGCTGGCCTTTCTCCTTGTTTTGCTGCAACTCGGTCAAGCGCCGCTGCGTGTCGGCCAGGCTGTCTTCGAGCTCCTTCACCTTGCCGCGAAATCTCGCCTCCGCCTCGGCCTGCATTTTCTTCACGACCGTGAAGGGGCGGTTGAGGGTGGCGCGGCTGCGGACCGCGATGAGGTTGTTATCGCCGGAAAGTTGTTCGACGGCGTTTTGGGCCAAACTGAGATTGCCATTCATCGCCATCGCCATCGTGCCGAATGGACTTTGCATCTTCCGGATCGTGAAATTGTCGTAAATCATGTCCGAGTCGCCGACGAGAATGATCGCGCTATCCTCTTTCGATTCCTTGAGCGAATTGTCCGGCTTCTTTTCATCGGCTTTTTCTTCCTTCTTATCGCCCTCCTTTTGGTCCTCATCCTTTTTCTCGGCCGGTTTGCCGTCAGGAAAGGCGGTCTTGAACTTGCCGGTGAGCCGGATGGCCAGGGCGTATTCCTTGCCGGATGGCTTGAAGTCCTTCATCACACTCTCGCCGGAAAGATTCGCCATGAATCCATCCACCAGTTGCGAATCCGTCGTGCTCTTGAGCAAAACCGTTTCCTTCAACCCCGCGACCGGCGTGCCGGAAAATGAACCGCCGGAGAAATACCAGACGTTGTCAATCTGGCTCGTGATGATGTCGTTGGTGTGGATGCCTTCCGGCGTGAGCGCAAGCCACGTGGGCCGTTCCGACGAAGGCTCACCACCGCCGCCAACGTCCATTTTGTAAGTCATGTCGGCGACGACCTTGGAATTTTCAAACTGCACACCCCAGGCCTTGAGCAGCTTCTCGAGTGACGAGCCGCCGCCGGGCATCCGGCCCATCATGGGATTCTGCTGCTGGCTGTCCACGAGCGACGTGGCGTCCAGAAACGCGATGAGCTTCCCGCCGCGCAGGATGAACTGGTCAATCGCATACTGCGCCGCGTCGGTGATTTCCTTCGGGTGAATGACCAGGAGCACCTTGATCTCGTCGTCAATCTTGTCCGCGGTCATTTCCACGCGCCTGACGGCGAAATCGTTTTGCAACTCGGTAATGAGCGCCCACGGCTCCTGCCCGCGCTGGCCCATTTGCATCATCATCGGATTTGACGGCATCCCGAACACCGGCATCGGACTCATCACGCCCACGACGGGTTTGTCGGGCTGCATGACCCGGGAGAGGCAGCGGCTGATCTTGTATTCCAGAAGGCGCTCCTCATTCGGCGCGAGAAACGGAATGGCCTCCTTTGAATCCAGAAGGCTTACCGCAAGACCGAGATAAAACCGCTCGCCGCTTTGGATCGGCACGCCTTCCACACCGTCCAACCGCGCGGAATCCTCGGCGTCCGAATCCGGCTGGGGGTCGTATTTTTCGAGGACGATTTTCCCTTTCCCCGCCTGCCGATATTCCACGAGCAGGTCTTCAACCTTGCGCGCATAGCTTTTCAGGAAAACCGTTTCCGGCGTCGTGGCTGCCGTCTGTGAACAGTAGAAGCGGATTTTCACGGGCGTATCGAGCTTGGCGAGAATCGCGCGCGTGCCGTCGGAAAGCGTGTAGGCTTTTTCCTTCGTCAAATCCACGCGTTGCCGCACCGCGCCGGTAATCACGTTGACGGCAACGAGAATGAGCGCCATCGCCACAACGCCGGCCGTCGAGTAGAGAATCGTTTCGAGAGATTTTTTTTGCATGTTGATCTCGAGCTTACAAACCGTCAGGGCCAGATAGGGCGCGTCACTCCG
>CAYIOH010000590.1:0-2914 GCA_964364975.1 uncultured Bifidobacteriaceae bacterium | reverse complement strand
GGGGGTTAACAGCTTCCCCCCCCCCGCGGGGGTGGGGCCCACCGGCGCTCCGCCCGTCGCACGATGGCTTCACCTGACGCAACAAACTTTGTTCGGATCGCCAAGGATACAGACGCGCCGAAAAGAAGAATTGCGCCAGCGCGGAACTCCTGCCTGAATTGACTTCGAACGAACATGGATTCGCGTGAAAGAGTTTTTCTGGCACTCAAACACCAGGAGCCGGACCGCGTGCCCCGGGATTTCTGGGCGACCGCTGAAACCTACGGCAAACTCTGCCGGCGGCTGAACCTCCCCAATGCCACGGCGGTGCTCGACCATTTCGACATTGATGTGCGCTATCTCGAAGGGCCGCGGTACATCGGGCCGAAGCTCCTGGTGCATCCCGACGGCTCCGAGAATGACATTTGGGGGGTGCCTCGCATCCGGCAGGAAACCGGTGCGGGTGATACGGCGCAAAGCTACAAATCAGTCACGCGTTTTCCTCTGGCACATGTGACCGATTGCCGCCAGTTGGAAGACTACGAATTTTGGCCCAGCCCGGATTGGTTTGATTACTCGCCCGTTTATGCTGAAGCGCAGGCCGTGCGCGAGCGTGGCCGCGTGGCCGCATTCATGGGCGACCGGCTGAATCGTTTTGCCCAGTTGAAACCGGCGATGTATCTGCGCGGCATTGACCAGGCGTTGGTGGACATGCTGATCGAGCCGGAGATCTTCGAGGCGATCACAAATCGCCTGACAAGGTTCTACAATGAATACCTGACCCGCATCCTCGACGCGGCGCGTGGCATGATTGATATCCTGGTGACCGGCGATGATTTCGGTCAGCAGAACGGCCCGCTCTGTTCGGTTGCGCTTTGGGAGCAACGTTTGCGCGTCGGATTCGCGGGTTACATCAACATTGCGCACGACGCGGGAGTGCCGGTCATGCATCACACGTGCGGTTCGATTTATCGGCTATTGCCGAAGTTTGTTGAGTGTGGGCTGGACATTTTGCAAGCGTTACAACCCGGCACGGCGGAAATGGATTTCAGGAGAATCAAGGCCGAGTTTGGCGACCGGATTTGCTTTCAAGGTGGCGTCGGAATCCAACGCGCGTTGCCGTTTGGCACGCCGGCGGATGTGCGCGCCGAGGTGCGGGAGCGGATCGAGGCGCTGGCGCCGGGCGGTGGTTATATCATCAGCACGTCGCACAACATTCAAGGCGACACGCCGGTGGAAAACGTTCTGGCGTTGATCAAAGCCTACGACGAGTTTGGCGTGTATCGCTAGGTTACCGTTTTTGACTTGTTCGCCAGAAGCAATTCCCTCCCGACCAGATAGAGGAACAACGTCAGCAGCGCAAACGGCAGCAGCGACAAGACATCCGACCCATGAGACGCCTCGGGAGTGCTGCCGAGCACATTCCACGCGTCACTCGAGTAGAAGGCGTTGCGCGCCTCGGCCCATTTGGTGATGCGCGTGTCCAGGCTGCCGAGCACGGCGGCGACAAAAGCGATGATGATGCCTGCAATCGCCCCGCCCGCGATGTAGCCGCTGGCCAGCAATACACCGGGACGTTTATCGCCCTCGGCGGCGAGTTGATGTTCATCCAGATTGTGCTCCCGCAACTCGTGGCGCATCCGACGATGCACCAACCAGCGCACCAATCCGCCAACGAAGAGCGGCGAGGACGACGAGATTGGCAAATAAACTCCCACCGCAAACGCCAGCGAACCGACGCCGCACAGTTCGAGCACAACCGAAATCATCACGCCGAACAAAACGAGCGCCCACGGCAGCTTGCGGTCGAGAATGCCTTTGATGATGTAACTCATCAGCGTGGCCTTGGGCGCATCATACTTGCGGACTTCCGTGCCGTCGGTTCGTTTCTTGAAGACACCGTTTATACCTGGATCAACGAGCCAGACCGCTTTGCCTGAATCATCAACCAGGAATTTTTTGGTGTCACCGCCACCGGGGTCTTCCGCGTGCCACACAAAGTATTTCTTGGGATCGCCGGCTGTTTCCCCCTTCTTCAGACCGATCCAGCGCAGCAACCTTTCGGCAACATTTTCCGGAGCCGGATAAAGTTGCGTTTTTAGTTTCGTCAGTGCATCCGCCGGGACGCGCATCTCAGCGGCGACTTGCTCCGCCGGAACATAAACCGTTGCCACGTTGTTCAGCGCGAGCAGAATCCATCCCAGCATCAGCGCGCTCGCCGCGGCGCCAATGAGGATGGCGATCTGCTGGAACTTCGGTGTCGCGCCGAGGAGGAAACCGGTCTTCAAATCCTGCGAAGTCGTTCCGCCGTTGGATGACGCGATGCACACGATGCCGCCGATGGAAAGCGCCGTGACGTAAAACGCCGGGCCGGTTCGGCCCGTGAGGAGAAAGATCAGGCACGTAAACAGCAACGTGGCTACCGTCATGCCGGAGATGGGATTCGAGGACGAGCCAATCTCGCCCGTGAGCCGCGAGGAAACGGTGACGAACAGGAAACCGAACACGACAATCAGAATCGCGCCGAGCAGATTCATGTGCAACGTCTGCGCCGCGAGAATCGCCGCGATGAGAATCACGACGCCCGTCGCCACGAATTTCATCGAGAGATCGCGCTCGGTCCGGAGCACCGCCGTGTGCGCCACCGCGGCCTGGCGGAAATCCGTCAGTCCCGCGCGGATTCCGTGCAGGATCGTAGGCAGCGAGCGCGCCAAGCTGATGATGCCGCCCGCCGCCACCGCGCCCGCGCCGATGTAGAGAATGAACGCGCTGCGAACGTCGTTGGGCGACATCTCGGAAATCAGCTTGTGCCCCGGCGGTAGCATGACACTCATGCCTTCGCCGAAGAATTTGATGAGCGGAATCAGCAGGCAATAGCTCAGAACGCCACCCGCCATCATGATGGAGGAAATTCTCGGCCCGATGATGTAGCCGA
>CAYIOH010000589.1:0-2917 GCA_964364975.1 uncultured Bifidobacteriaceae bacterium | reverse complement strand
GGTACTGCGCTTCCCCCCGCTCCACCTCCTAGGTGGCCCGCGGCAAGATCTTCCCTGTCCCCGGCGGGATCGCCAGGTCCGACACCGCGATCGAGAGCCCTGCGCGCGTCGCCCATTCGAATCCCAAGGTCTTCAGATCATCCAGCAACTCCACCGTCCGGCTGTGCCCGCAGAGCCGGTAGACCCGACTGATGAGGGTGCTCAAGCGGCTTTTATCCACGAGCTCATTCACGAAGCGGACTGCTTCCGGCAAGACCATGTTAAACAGCACCCGGCCGATCGTCGTGTCCAAGAGCTCATTCTTCCAGCGCAACTTGACCTTCGCGTGCGGCTCGGCCTGGCGATCTTGATAGGCCAGTATGGCTTCCTCCAGATCGCTAAAGATGAGGCCCTGCCCTTTGATGCCTTCCCGCGCCTTGGTCAAATAGTAGCAGCCCAAGATGATGTCCTGCGTCGGGGTGACGATCGGCTTGCCGCTGGCCGGCGAAAAGAGATTGTGGGACGACATCATCAGCAAACGCGCTTCCAACTGCGCCTCGACGGAAAGTGGCACATGGACCGCCATCTGGTCACCGTCGAAGTCGGCGTTGTAGGCCGTGCAAACCAGCGGATGGATGCGGATGGCTTCGCCTTCGATAAGCATCGGCTCGAACGCCTGCACGGACAAACGGTGCAGCGTCGGCGCGCGGGTGAGCAGCCCCGGATGCCCGCGCGTGACTTCTTCGAGGATGTCCCAGACTTCCTTCGTCTGGCGCTCGATCATTTTCTTGGCCGAGCGAACGGTGTGGACGTGGCCTTGTTCCTTGAGCCGGCGGATGATGAATGGCTCGAACAATACGAGCGCCATTTTCTTGGGCAGACCGCACTGGTGCAATTTCAATTCCGGTCCGATGACGATGACCGAGCGGCCCGAATAATCCACGCGCTTGCCGAGCAAATTCTGCCGGAAGCGGCCCGACTTGCCTTTGAGCATGTCGCTCAAGGATTTCAACGCGCGATTGCCCGCGCCGGTGACAGCGCGACCGTGACGGCCATTGTCGAAGAGTGCATCCACGGCCTCCTGCAACATGCGTTTCTCGTTGCGGATGATGACTTCGGGCGTCTTAAGCGAGAGCAGATTTTTCAACCGATTGTTGCGGTTGATGACGCGGCGATACAAATCGTTCAGGTCGGAAGTGGCGAACCGTCCGCCTTCAAGCGGCACGAGCGGGCGCAGGTCAGGCGGGATCACCGGCAACACCGTGAGGATCATCCATTCCGGCCGACTCTTGGAGGACATCAGGCCCTGGAGCAGCTTGATCCGCTTTGCGAGCTTCTTGCGGATTTGTTTGCTTTTGGTTTCTGTCATCCCCTCCTGCAACTGATCCACGGATTTGGCCAGGTCCACCTTGGATAGCGCCTCGCGCACGGCTTCAGCGCCGATCTTCGCGACGAACTCGTCTCCGCCGTAGGTCTCTCGCGCCTCGCGATATTCGTGCTCGCTCAACAACTGGTTCTGCTTGAGCGGCGTCTCCTTGGGGTCAATGACCATGTAGTCTTCGTAATAAATCACGCGTTCCAAGTGGCGCGCGGTCATGTCAAGCGCCAGACCGATGCGGCTGGGCATACATTTGAAAAACCAGATGTGGCAGGTGGGTACGGCCAATTCGATGTGCCCCATGCGCTCACGGCGGACGCGGGCCAGCGTCACTTCCACGCCGCAACGGTCGCAAACAACGCCGCGATGCTTGATTCGCTTGTACTTTCCGCAGGAGCACTCCCAGTCCTTGACCGGGCCGAAAATCCGTTCGCAGAACAAGCCGCCTTTTTCGGGCTTGAACGTGCGGTAGTTGATGGTCTCCGGGTTCTTGACTTCACCCTTGGACCAGGATCGGATGGCGTCGGGCGACGCGACGGTGATGCCGACGTAATCCACCTGATTGACCTTCTCCAGACCGAGTAGCTCGCGGGCGTTTTCTTTACTGCTAATCATAGAATTTTTATATCGAGAAAATAGAGCATAAATATTACGTGCCAAAGAAAGTCGAAGCAACAGGTTTTTGAAAAAGAATTGCGAACCGAACCGCGCCTATTCAGCGCATCAAGCGGGGCCTTTCGCAGAAAAAGAAAAGCCCTCTCCCCGGCAAAGGGGAAAGGGCTGGATGCGGGGTCTGCTGAATCTGCCGCTTACGCAGGCACCGGTTCGGGTGTCGGCGTCGGCGTGCCATTCCCATTCCCGTTGCCATTGCCGTTGACCTTGTGGCCACCGGGGTTGTCCACAATGGAGCGGGCCGTGCGATACGCGCCGTAGAAGTCCGGCGCGCTATCCTTGAACTGGACGACCAAGCTGTCCAGCCGCTTGCCCAGGATTACGTCCGCCTGGCTGAACCGCTCGGGCAGCGTTTTGGTGGCCGCGCTGCTGGTTGCAATTTTCTGGCGCGGCTTGGCTTGCACCGCCTCAAACGCATCAATCTTTTTCTTGAACGCGTTGAGTTTTGCCTGGTTGACACCGTAATCGGCGAGCGAATCCACGTTTGCCGTGGCTGCCGCGAGAATGTCGCGGCAACGCGCCACCACCACGCTCTCGCGTCCGGCGGTGATGTCACTGCGCGAGAAGTCCACGCGCCCGCTCAACTCGTGGTCCCCGGTCTTGACCGCGTAGGCCAGCACGGCGGCGGTCACTTCATGCGCCGCATTGCCGAGCGCTTCGAGCGCAAACGCCTTTTCGTTGGTGGCACCCGCGCGGCTGGCTTGCGTTTGGACCAGTTCGTTGATCTCCGGGATTAAGGCGTCGAACTCCTCGACGCCCGTGACGAACGCCGGAAGTGTCTGCCAGGTGGTTTCATGCTCACTCAGGACGGCTTGCACCGTCTGATAAGCCCGCAGTTTGTTTGATTGATTCGCATTCATTTTACGAATTTCCTTACTGTTGCGTGAG
>CAYIOH010000588.1:0-2917 GCA_964364975.1 uncultured Bifidobacteriaceae bacterium | reverse complement strand
TCAATCCGCCCCGGCACGGCAAAAACCTGCCGGCCATATTCGGTCGCAAAATTCGCCGTGATGAGCGCGCCACTGTGCAAGTCCGCTTCCACGACCACCGCGCCGAGCGCCATGCCGGCGATGATGCGGTTGCGGATGGCGAACGATTGCTTGTCGCCGTTGCGATTGAACGGAAATTGCGTAATGACCGCGCCGTTCTCCGCGATGCGCTCGAACAAATCCTTGTTCTCCGGCGGGAACACGATGTTGATGCCCGTGCCGAGGACGCAAACCGTCCGTCCCTTTGCCGCGAGCGCGCCCTGATGCGCCGCCGAATCAATCCCGCGCGCGCCGCCGCTCACGACCGTGACGCCCACGTAGGCGAGCTGATACGCCAGCTTGCGCGCGGTCTCAATGCCGTAATGTGTTGTCTGCCGCGAGCCGACCATTGCTACGGCGTTTTTGTCCTTCGCGTTCATCCCGCCTTTCACGAAAAGCACGATGGGCGGGTCGTAGATTTCCCGCAGCATCGCGGGATATTCTTCGTCCGACTGAATCACCACGCGGCAGCCGAAGTCCGCGATGCGTTTTAATTCGCCCGCGAGGTCAACGGCTTTCTCCCAGCCAGCAATCGCGTCCGCCGTTTCCTCGCCAATGCCGCGAACGTGGAGGAGCTGCGAGCGGGAAGCGCCAAGAATGGCGGGCGCTTCGCCGAAATGTTCGAGCAGTTGGCGCACGCGCACCGGGCCGACGCCTTCGATCAAGTTGAGCGCCACAAGTGCTTCGCGGGAGTCCATGCGGGGTGAATAGCGAATCAGTTGCTGGAGTTCAAGCTTCAGCTTGTCGGTGTCGGGGAGCGCTACGCAGGCGGTGCAAGCTAAAGCTTGGACTCCAACGTCATAGCAACCTAATTTGCGCCCGTTCCTTAGCCAGCGTTTCGAGCAGGCCCTGCGCGCGTCCGTTGCGTCGCTCGATGGTGTGTTTGTTCACCGCCGGATCGAACGGCACGGGATACTGCCCGTCGTAACAGGCCATGCAGAACGATTCCCTCGGCAGGCCGGTGGCCGCGACCATGCCGTCTTGCGAAAGATAGTGCAGCGAATCGGCGTTGAGATATTTGCGGATGTCTTCCAGCGAAGAATTTGCCGCCATGAGCTTGCTGCGGTCGGGAAAATCAATGCCATAGACGCACGGGTTCATGTGCGGCGGGCAACTCACTCGCACGTGAACTTCCTTCGCGCCCGCCTCTTTGAGCGTGTTCACCCGTGTCTTGCACGTCGTGCCACGCACGATTGAGTCGTCCACCACCACCACGCGCTTGCCGCGCACGAGTTCGGTGATGAGGTTGAGCTTCACGCGCACGTCGAAGTCGCGGATGAGTTGCGACGGCTGAAGAAAGCTGCGGCCCACGTAGTGATTCCGCACGAACGCCATCTCGTACGGGATGGCGCTTTCCAACGAATAACCCAGCGCCGCGCAATTGCCGCTGTCGGGCACGGGCACGATGATGTCCGCTTCCACCGGGTGCTCGCGCGCCAGTTGCCGGCCCATTTCGACGCGCACCTTGTAAACGCTCCGGTTGGCGATCGTGCTGTCGGGCCGCGCGAAATAAACGTATTCGAAAATGCAAAACGCGCGCCGCTGCTGTTCCGGAAACGCCTGCATGCTGGTCACGCCATCCTTGTTGATGATGACGATTTCGCCCGGCTCGATGTCGCGGACAAACTTGGCATGAATCAGATCGAAAGCGCAACTCTCACTGGCCAGCACCCACCCGCCGTCTTTCTGGCCGAGACACAACGGTCGGAAACCATGCGGGTCGCGCACGCCGATCAGCGCCTCCTCGGTCATGAGAACAAGCGAGTAGGCGCCCTCAATGCGGCGCACCGCGTACGTGAGACTGCTGGTGCAACCGTTGAAGTCAGGCTGCGCCATCAGGTGCAGAATGATTTCGCTGTCCACCGTGGTCTGGAAAATTGAGCCTTTGGCTTCCAGCTCGTCACGCAATTGGGCGGCGTTGGTGAGATTGCCGTTGTGGGCAATGGCAATCTGGCCGCGCGCGCAATCCACCGTGAGCGGCTGCGCGTTGCGCAAGTGCGACGAGCCGGTCGTCGAATACCGCGTGTGGCCGACAGCGATGTTGCCCACAAGGTCATGGAGAATTTCCCCGTCGAACACCTGCGGGACCAGACCCATGCCGCGGTGGACGCGGAACTGCTTCCCGTCACTCGTCACGATGCCCGCGCTCTCCTGGCCGCGATGCTGCAACGCAAACAGGCCGTAGTAAGCCAGTTCGGCGGCGTTCGGGTGGCCGAACACGCCGAATACGCCGCAGTAATGTTTGGGGTAATCTTGCATCGCTTATTGCATCGCCCGCGCGATACTATTCCACCAGAGATCATGCATCTCGCGCAAGTCCCAACTGAACTCGCCGCAGCCGGTCTTCAACGTCAATTTGTCCCCGCCCACCGTGCCGATGCGCGTGGCGGGAACGCCCATGAGTTTGGCGCGTTCGACAACCTTCACCGCGTCGAGCGGTGCGCAGGTGATGACGACGCGGGATTGCGTTTCACCGAAGAGCAGGGCGTCCAACCTCAATGTAGCCGCGTCTCGTGAGAGCGTGGCTGACGTGTCCTGATTACCCGCGCTCTCACGAGGCGCGGCTACGGCGGAAAGGTCAATTGTCGCCCCAATCAAGCGCGGCGTTTCACGGGCGATAAGCTGGCTGATGCAGCTTTCTGCCAGTGCAACAGCCAGACCGCCGTCGCTGCAATCATGCGCGCTCTTTACGAGGCCGCTTTGAATCAAGCCGAGTAACGTGCTGTGTAGGGTCTTGGCGGTATCCAAATCGCAACGCGGCGGTGAGCCGGTTTTCTTGCCGTGAATCACTTGCAGATACGCGCTGCCGCCGAGGCCGAGAATCGGATCGGCTTTGTCC
>CAYIOH010000587.1:0-2917 GCA_964364975.1 uncultured Bifidobacteriaceae bacterium | reverse complement strand
ACAAGCAGCTTGACGACGTCAAGAACGCCACCGAGTCCACCTGGGACAGCGTCAAAAACGGCTTCAAGAAAGCCTACGCAGCGACCAAGGATGGGTTCAACCAGGCACGCCAGTGGGTGAGCGACAAAATCGCGCCTTGAGTGGCGTGCCAGTAATAACCATCAAAAACGGAAAGAACTAATATGCAAACAAGATTTGTAAACACAGACCAATCACCAGCGAAGGCGAATTCCATGAAGCGAACGAAACGCTCAAAAATCGGATTCGTGTTCGGCGCGGCGCTTTTGGGATCGCTGACCGGATGCGTCGGCTACGTGGACGGGCCGCGTCATGCGAGAGGGTATGCACCGCCTCCAGCGGTGTATGTGGAGAGCGGAGTCGTGGTGCAGGACGACTACGTGTATTACCCCCGTTACCAGGTCTATTACAGCAGCAACCGACGCCAGTACATGTATCAGGACGGCCGCTCGTGGGTAGCGCGGCCGGCGCCGCGCCGCGTCTCGGTTGACGTGCTGGTTGCCTCGCCGTCGGTGAGGCTGGACTTTCACGACGCTCCGGCGGTCCATCACGCAACGGTTGTCCAGACGTATCCGAAAAATTGGACGCCGCCGGGCTGGAGTCACGGCAACAAGGGAGGCAACAAGGAAGGCCACAAGAAAGATAAAAAGAAAGGCAACTAAGTATGAACAACAAGAACTTTCCCCGAACGGGAAGTCAGTCAACGCCAGAAATGCAGAAAGAAAATTCCACGAATAAAATTAAACGCTTGATCGGTATGATCGGAATCGCGCTGTGCTATGCGCTTCCAGGATACACAATCTATGGGCAACCGTCGGTATCGGTCGGCGTGAGTGTGCCGCTGCCATCGGTGGAGATTCGCGTCGAAAGCGACTTTTATGAGCCGCTCGCCCCGCAGGGGGAATGGGTCGTTATCGGCTCCTACGGACGCTGCTGGAGACCGGGCCGCGTTGCTCGCGATTGGCGCCCTTATTCCGAAGGTTATTGGCAGCGCACCGACGCCGGCTGGTATTGGGTCAGCGATGAACCGTGGGCTTGGGCCACGTATCACTATGGGCGCTGGGATTACACCGACCAATATGGCTGGTATTGGGTGCCGCAGATCCAATGGGCGCCGGCCTGGGTTTCCTGGCACAGCGGTGGTGGATATATTGGCTGGGCGCCGTTGTACCCGTCCGGCGTGAGAGTCATCTCGCCACGGGCGTATATCTTTGTCGAAGAACGTCATTTCATGGAGCCCGTTCGCCGTTCCACAGTGGTCGTCAATAATACCACCATCATTAACAAGACCGTGATCAACGAAGCTCCGACCACCACCCTCATCGAAAAGGCCAGCGGGCGGAAGGTCCAGGCGGTCCCGGTTCAAGAACTGCGCCACAAGACGGAAGCCGCGGTCGTCAGCAAGCAACGGACCCCGGCAGCGACCAGCGAAAAAAAGGTCCAGACGCCGGCTCCCGGCGAGGTTAAACCCCGCGGAAAGAAAACCGTTGCCGCGCCCGCGCCACCGCAGGACCGGAAACCAGCCGCCGCCACGCATGAGTCGGCAGCGCCCGCCCCGAAGAATAGCAAAGCGCAGAGCGAGACACGCAAGCCCATTCCCGCCGCTGCGGAATCCAAGCCTGCGGCCAAGTCTGAGGCTAGACCTGAAGGCAAACAACCCGCGACGATTAAAGAATCAACCGGGCAGAATGCCAGTAAACAACCTGCAAAACAGAAAAAGTCTGCCCAGCAGTTGGACAAGAAAGCGCAGCGGGTGTCGGAACAGCCCGCCAAGGAAAAGCCGGCCGCAAGTGAAAAAACCGAAGCGAATCCGGCGGCGGACAAAGACCAGGAGAAGAAACCCAGAGAATAGTTGCCCGGCGCGTGGGCGCTGTTGCAACAAACAGACCACACGGAAAATACGAACCAACGAACACAAGCGATCAGTAATGACATGGGTCAACTGGCCGAAGATGCGTGCGCCTTGATGGCCGCCACCGCCAGTGGCCCGCCGGAAACTCCTGATCCGATTTCCTTGATCGTCCCAGCCCGCGCGCCGGGGATGGGTTCTTAATTGTTTGGCAGGGTAACACCCCATAGCGCCCACCCGGTTTTCCGTGCTTACTTCCTGCCATGAAGATCGGAATCCAAATCAATTGGAATAAAGGAGTCGTCAAAACAGATAAAATTCGGCATCGTCACATCGAGATGGCCACGAAGCATTGCTTCATCTCTTTGAAACCAGATGGCCGGCAAGGATACGACACCCGGCTTGCGTTGAACGCCAAAGCCCAAATGATTTTCGCCTCAAGGCAAGGAAGGTGGGGACGTTGAAAACCCCACCGGATCGGAGAATTCGAAGTTCGACGCTGGTGGTCCTGGCGTTCTGCCTCTCGCCATTCGTCCACGGGCAGGCGCCTGCCGTTGGCTTCACGAACCCGCCGGCAGCGGAGATCGTTGTTCTCCCCAAATCCGTCCCCGACCCCATCGAACCTTTGAATCGGGCGATGTGGGCTTTCAACAAGGGGCTTATGACCAGTGTCATCAAACCGACCAGCAGGGTTTATCGGTTTGTCGTCGTGAAGCCGGTCCGAACCGGAATCGGAAATTTTGGCAAGAACCTCACTTACCCGGGACGATTGATCAACAATCTGCTCCAAGGAAAGTGGAGTGGCGCCCGCGATGAATCCTATCGGTTCGCTTGCAATACCACCGTCGGTGTCGCTGGGTTCTTCGACGTGGGAACCAAATGGAAGATTCCGAAATCAGACGCGGATTTTGGCCAGACGTTCGGCCAATGGGGCTGGAAGCCGGGCTGCTTTCTGATGCTGCCGGTTTTTGGACCGAGCAATGAACGGGATACCCTGGGCTTGGCCGCCGACACCGCGGCCAATCCATTGATCTATCTCTCTCCCTACCG
>CAYIOH010000586.1:0-2931 GCA_964364975.1 uncultured Bifidobacteriaceae bacterium | reverse complement strand
AAGGGAACATTCTACTTCGACCACTCCGCCGGCGCGGATCGGGCGGCCCGTTACGAGATTCGCACGGTGGACGGGGCGGGCAACGTCTCGGCGCGAGTCGCGGCCAAAGGCCCGGCGGCAAAACCCGCGCAAGTCTTCGACGACGCGGCGGGCGACGGGATCAAGTTCAGTGGCGAATGGAAGCACGAGACCAATCTGCTCCTCACCCACGACCACACGCTCTCGGCCTCGAATCAAAAGGGCGCCAGCGCGGAATTGAGTTTCCGTGGCAGGACCGTGCTCGTGTTCAGCAAGCTCGGCGCGAACTGCGGCAAAGTGGCCGTCAGCATTGACGGTGCGGCGCCCGAGGTGGTGGATACTTATTCCGCCGACGACATCTGGGGCGTGTGTGTCTTTCGCAAGCAGCTCGCGACCGCCGGCGCACACACGCTCCGGCTAGAAGTGCTCGGCGAGCACAACGCGCGCGCGAAGGACCATGTCGTTCACCTCGACGGCGTGCGCGTGGAGACCGATTGAGCGGCTCCGTCCGCAAGGCATACCGCTGCACCCGCAACGCCTCCCGCACCTGATCCAGCAGCTTTTGGGGTTGACCGTCCCAAATGACGGGTGCTGAATGATTGTGGTGAGCATTCTTCGCGGAAAGCCGTCCAATAGAGCATGAGAAATATCCTGCCTCTGATTCTCCTTCCTCTCGTTCTAACCCTGTTGACTCTCCGCGGGCTGGCGGAGTCCACGCTACCCGAGCCGGGGCCTGAGGCGGGCGGACTTCGGTTGAGGCTCTCGGTCACTCCCAACCCGGATGGCGGGAAGGAGGGATACGACGTTCAAGTTGATTTGATCAGTGTCAGCCGGGAATCAATCCTGTTGCGGGCGAACTGGGGCTCGGCGCGGCACGAGGGCGGGTTTCAGGAGTATCTGGAGGCGGCGACGAGCATCGAGAGTTACCCGGCGATCGAACCGTGGCTCGGACAGGTCCGATCCGGGCCAGAGCGGACGACACAAGAACCCGAATACACCCTCAAGCCCGGCGAGAGCCTGTCGCTCAAATGGCACACGAAGGGACGCCACTTGAAGAACAAGGTTAGCAACCCGCTGGAAGTGCAGAATCCTGAGTTCACCGAGAACGGTCTGCACTTCGTCCACGCGAGCCTTGTCATCACGACCGCCGGGCGCCCGGTGCAGCTTCGCAGCAATGAACAGCTCGTCCCAATTGGTGGCAGTCGCGAGTTGCCGAAGCACACCTACGGCCCGTTGTGGGACGCCAATGAGGAGACGAAGACGGCGATGCTCGGTCTGGGCTCCCGGCACAAGATCATGCCAGGGGATCGGTTCCTCATCCAGTCGGGAACCATCGGGAGGACGTGGACGCTGACGATTACGAAAGTGGAGGCCGACCGTTCCTTCGGCAGCCTTGAGCCGTCGCAAGTGAACCCGACGCCCGCGTTTCCGCTGCGGGGTGCGAACGCGGCGCTCATTCCGAAGAAGGAAACCCACAACAAGCCGGAGGAATCGGTAATTCGTCTGGCCCGACAGACAGCCGAGAAGGCTGGCCGCCATCTCAGTGATTACATTGCGCCAGTGGCACAGTCTGTGACCAATCGGCAGGACTGGACGTAGGTAGTTCGCTTCAATGGCAAGACACGAACACGCGGCGATTACTTTGATGTGTGGGTTAACGACCAAACAGGCAAGACAGAATTAACACCAGGAGAGTGACGATGATGCCGCCTAAAACAGAGCGCTGCAGCAACCGCCGCCCCGCTGGGCAGTCGGACGGTTCGGGAAAATTTGGCCGCGACTTTTGCAGCCGCCGGGCGTTTCCGGCGGTGATCGCTGGGCGTTAGGTCCTATCGGGAGCATTCTGGCATGTTTGCCGTCAAATCACATATATGAAAACACATCTCTTACTCGCAATTGCAGTAGCTATCCTTCCGCTGACACGGGCATCCTCTCAGACGCCGGCACAACCGCCTTTGATTAGTGTGTCCGGTTCTGCGGAGTAAAGGTCGCTCCAGACGAGATTTATTTAAGAGTTGGCGTGGAAACACGCCATGAGGTTCTCGAAGACGCAAAAAAGCAGAATGACGAGCGCGTTTCCAAGGCCCTAGCCTTTTTGAAGGCCAGTGACGTGAAGGGCAAGGATGTCCAGACGGATTTTATCAGCATTGAGCCGACCTACGACAGTAACGTCTCGCGGACGAAGCCCGTGACCTATGTGGTTCGCAAGTCCATCGAGGTCAAATTGACAAAGATCGAGACTTTTGAGGGTCTTTTGACTGGATTGCTGACCAATGGCGTCAACAACGTCCACGGGATTGAGTTTCGCACGTCGCAGTTGCGCAAGCATCGAGACGCCGCCAGGGCGATGGCGATTCGAGCCGCGAAAGAGAAAGCAGACGCTTTGGCTTCAGAACTCGGGGTGAAGCGAGGCAAGGTATACAGTATCAATGCCAATGACTGGGGCGGTTCGTGGAGTTCGTCTGGAAATTATTGGGGCGGGAGGTATGGCGGCGCGATGTCTCAAAATGCAGTTCAGAATATCGGAGGAGCATCCGAGGCAGCGGACGGGACGCTTTCGATTGGTCAGGTTAGCGTGTCAGCATCGGTTAATGTGTCGTTTTTGATTGAATGATGAAGTTTAACCCGAGCGCTCCAACGAACCGCCGCCCCGCTGTGCAGTCGGACGGTTCGGGAGAGTTTCGACGCGACTGTTGCAGCCGCCGGGCGTTTCCGGCGGCGGTCGCTGAGCTCGTTAGCCAATAGAATGAAGATATTCCTCACAGCGATACTGGTGATTGCGTTCTTGGCACAAGCCCGAGCATCCGAAGCTCCAGATGGCTGGTCCGAGACGGTCAACGGATTGAGAGCGCGACTGTCACTGGAACGAGACCAGAAGTCGCCGTTTCTGAAGGTGTTCATCGCGCTTCAGAA
>CAYIOH010000585.1:0-2932 GCA_964364975.1 uncultured Bifidobacteriaceae bacterium | reverse complement strand
CCTTGGTCAGCCCTTGTAAGTTCGTGAAGTTGACTTCGCCACGAATTGATTCGAGTTGTTGGTGCGCTCTGCAGAGAATCGCACTTGCCGCTTCATCGACTCCTGCTCGTTTAAGGGATTGCTGAAACTCTGAAACACTTCTTGCAAGACTCTCAGAGTGGTCCCTGACTATAAAGGGACGCTGATGCAAATTTTGACCATCCTTGCACCCGACGAACGCTGCATTCCCGCTAATGTTCCGGACGGCCTCCGCGATTTGATTGTTGCAGCGAAAAGACCGGCTGAGCAGCTTCTCGGGAATTATCCACTTTTCCTTGAGTGCGAGGAGCGACGTAGCGTCAGCCATACTGAATTCGTAGATGCACTGATCGGGGTCGCCGATGAGCGTAATCTTAGTTCCCTTCTCGCGGAGAAAGTTTAGGAGGATGAGCAACCATACGTTCGTATCTTGCGCTTCATCAACGACAATTTCAGGGAAACGCTTGGCGATCCGTTCTGCGATATGGGGTCGGTCGAACAGGAGGCGGCATGCCCAGAAGACGCGCTGTGCGTGCGTATAGAGACCCAAACTTAGGAGTTCATTCACCGGGTTGTGGCCTGCGAACTGGAGCTTGTTTCCTCCGAACGTTCTCGATGCCTTGAAGGCAACTTTGCCATTCTCTGGATATGGAATGATCTCCCATGCTGGAACTTTACGTTTCTTTCCCCCTTTCAAGTCCGTCCATACCAAGAGCTTATTGTTGTTCCAGTCTCCAGGGCGGGGAGCAATGAAGAGTTTGGGGCGTTTGGAAGATCCATTGATTAGGTGCCCAAAGGGGATAAGAATGAAACGCTCCACGAAGGCATCAAAGGTGCCGACGTAGTTTGGGTCGGATAGGAGGTCACGCCTTCCCACATTTATGGTTGCTTCGTGGAATTCCCGAATGGCCGCATTAGTAAAAGAGAGGAGTGCGAGACCGCCTGCGGAATATGACCAATTCGCACCGCGCCAGATGAAACGCCTGCAAGATGTCCATGTCTTTCCGCTTCCCGGCGAGGCCCGGAGGAGAAACTCCAACTCCTTAGCAAATATCGCGTCCTTCTGTTGGTCGGTCGGATTCTGAGACAGGATTTGATCCCGCAGCGTTTCCAGCTTGTTCATTTTTTCATTCAGGTTTAATTACGCCCAAGAATGTGAGAGCCGTCAGAATGTATTTTGGAACCGCTTCTGCCTGTAGGCTGGAGGCTTCCAGCAATGCAGCCAGTTCCTGGGCGAAGCGCCCTTTCGATGTCCTGGTCTGAATAAACGCGGTCAGGAAAGCGTCGGCTTTCTTGTCGTCGGTATCTAGTTTGCCGACCGTTACCTTAAGGCTCTTACCATTGACTGGATGCATAATCTCAAAGGCTTCGAGCATCAGCGGGAGAATACCAGAAGAACGGGCGAGTTCGTGTTCAAAGGTAATCTCTGAATACTCGACCCGCAGGTTGGGAATATCCGCTTCCTTCGCCTTCAGTCCGGTGGCGGTAGCTGAAGGTGGATCACCAATCTTAGCGGCATCACCGTCAGTCAAAACCGCGACAGGGAAGCCTAGCCGTTTCTCTCCGAACAGGGGCAAGAAGGCGTTGAAGTTAATTCCATCGGCGTTGAGCACGGTGACCGCTGATTCTTTGAGGGACCCGCCCGCGAGCTTTGCAAAAACCGGTAGAAGAAGGGCTTCAGCGATGCCTTCGACCATAAGTATTCTACGGGCGAAGAAAAGCTCTCCACGGGTAGCGTCGAGAAACCGCTGGAGCTTCTTCTTTAGTTTCCCTTCCATGTCGATGGAGCAAACTGATACAGCGCTCACCTTGCCATCGCACTCGTGAACCGAAACCATCGAGTCGATCGGTGCTTGGCTCGCTAAGATCGGGGAGTGACTGCTCGCGATCACCTGAACTTCATTGCCCCCCTCTTCTGCAGCGACTTTCGCCAAATGGCGCAGGAGAAGCACTTGAAGCTGGGGATGAAGGTGGGCTTCGGGTTCCTCGACGAGAATCGAACGAAATGAAAACTGAGCGCTTCGCCGCAAGGTTCCAAGAGTAGCTGCTGTGAACACTAGATTGTTGTAACCGAGGCCGTTCAGCGAGAACGGGAGCCCTTCGATTTCAGGCTGAAGTCCTGCAATGATCCGATGGAAGGTGGGATCGCTGAAGATCAGTTCCGTCTCCTGGGCAAGCTCTTTGCCCGCGATTGAGGCCATTTGAGTGTTGATGTCCTTCCTCGCATCGACGACGGGTTTCAGTTCTCGAATCTTGTCGTTAGCATCCTTCGCAATGGCTTCGAATTGCCCTTGTTCGGCCTCTTCCGTGAGACAGTCAACGAGGCGTGATACTTGGGAATGCCTACCGGGGCGAAGGCCGCTTTCTGGATCCCTGAGAGGCTGGAGATAGATTGACGCAAAGCGATCATAGAGCTTTGAAGGCATAGTGCCGCCCTCCGTCTCACCTCCCCACATTTTGACATTCGGCCTACGCGTGGTTTTGTTGAATTCGACGCGAGCATTCAGCCGCATCTCGAACTTACCTTCTCCAATGTCGACGAGACACTCTTGAAAATGGACTTCGTCTTCGTCGTTGAGGTGGCAAAAAGTGCATGAGATTTCGATTGGCGCGTAATCCGTGCCGTTCCTGAAATCATCTTCGTTGAGACGAAGAGCGTCGAAGTCCCGGCTCGAGAAGAGCATGAGACGCAACGCGTCGATGATCGCTGTTTTTCCTGAGTTGTTCTCTCCAACCATTACGCAGAGTCCGCGCGGGAAACTGACAGTAAGGTTTTCGATCTTCCGAAAATTTCGAATCTGGAGTTCTCGCAGTCGCATGGGGGCTGGCTATCCGAATCAAGTTGAATAGAAGGGCGCGTGCGTCGGTACGTCTATGCCATGTACCCGAACCTGCGCCGTCATGAGCTGGTGCA
>CAYIOH010000584.1:0-2935 GCA_964364975.1 uncultured Bifidobacteriaceae bacterium | reverse complement strand
CGTGTTGTGCAAGCGCAACCTCAATCACTCAAAACCAACGAGAAAGGAGAATCACAATGAACAAACGAATCGTGCTCGGAATCGTGGCCGTGTTTGTCGCGTGGCAGGCGCTGGACGCCCTCATTCACGGAGTAATCCTTAAGTCCACTTACGAGGAGACGGCATCGCTCTGGCGGCCGATGGCGGAGATGAAAATGGGTTTGATGAGTGTCGTGGGTTTGGTGGCGACAGTCTGCTTCGTGTGCCTGTATGCCTGGCTGGTGCGGCCCAAGTCCTGGGCGGCGGGCCTGTCCTACGGGCTGATCTTCGGTGCCGGCACCGGATTCTCGATGGGTTTCGGCACGTATAGTGTCATGCCCCTACCGCAGTCGCTGGCGGTGGCGTGGTGTGTCGGCTCAATCGTGGAAGCCGCCGTCGCCGGTCTGCTAGTAGGCTGGATTGTGAAGGACACAACGCCCGCAAGTCCGCAGGCTGACGTGCCGCAGATTTAACCCGTTGGCGCCTAGTGATACTCCTGCAACGTCTGCACGCCGTAGCCGCTCTTCTTGAGCGCGGCGATACCGAGTAATGCCGCCTTCGCACCGCTCAACGTCGTCATGATTGGCGTGTTCGTGTAAACCGCCGTCGTGCGGATCTTCACCTCGTCGGCCCGCGGCGCCTGGCCGGCCGGAGTGTTGATGACCAGTTGCAGCTCCTTGTTTTTCATCAGGTCAATCGCGTTGGGCCGCCCTTCCGCCAATTTGAAAATCCGTCGCACCTTCAATCCCGCCTGTTCGAGCACGTTCGCCGTGCCGCCAGTGGCGACCAGTTCGAAGCCGAGTCGGACAAATTCTTTCGCCACCGCCACGACTTCCTCCTTGTGCGCGTCGCTCACGCTGATAAAAACGCTTCCCCCCAGCGGCAACGGCGCGTTCGCGGCCATCTGCGATTTTGCGTAAGCGATGCCGAGGTCCGCGTCCAGACCCATGACCTCTCCGGTCGAACGCATTTCCGGCGAGAGCAAAATGTCCTGGCCGTGAAAGCGGTTGAAGGGGAACACCGATTCCTTCACGGCCCAATACTTCGGCCAGATTTCCTGCGTGAACCCAAGTTCCTTCAAGGTTTTTCCGGCCATCACCTTCGCGGCGAGCTTCGCCAGCGGAAAACCAATCGCCTTGCTCACGAACGGCACGGTGCGCGACGCGCGCGGGTTGACTTCCAGCACGTAAACGGTGTCGCCCTTTACGGCATACTGCACGTTCATCAGGCCGATGACTTTCAACTCGCGCGCCATTGCGTGCGTGTATTCGCGGATCGTCTCGATGACCTTTTTCGACAGCGTGTGCGGCGGCAAAACCATTGCCGCGTCGCCGGAATGAACGCCCGCGAACTCGATGTGTTCCAATATCCCGCCGATGACGATGTGACCCTTGGGTGGATCATCGAAACGGCCAACGTCCGTGATGCAATCCACGTCCACCTCGGTTGCGTCCTCGAGGAATTTGTCCACCAGCACGGGCCGCTCGGGCGAAGCCTCGACTGCAAACCGCATGTAATGCTGCAACTCCGCGTCGGAATAAACGATCTGCATCGCGCGCCCGCCGAGCACAAAGCTCGGACGCACCAACACGGGATAACCAAGCTGCTTCGAAGCGACCAAAGCCTCGGCCTCATTTGTGGCGAGCCCGTTGGGCGGTTGCGGGATGTTGAGCTTGTGCAGCATCGCCGCGAATAACTTCCGGTCCTCGGCGATCTCGATGCTCTGCGGCGACGTGCCAATGATGTTGACGCCGTTCTTTTGCAGGCCGAGCGCGAGATTAAGCGGTGTCTGCCCGCCGAACTGTGCGATGGTACCCCAGCATTTCTCCCGCTCGTAAATGTGCAGCACATCTTCGAGCGTGAGCGGCTCAAAGAAAAGCTTGTCGCTTGTGTCGTAGTCAGTGGAAACGGTTTCGGGATTTGAATTCACCATGATGGTCTCAAACCCGTCTTCCTTGAGCGCGAAAGCGGCGTGGACGCAGCAGTAATCGAACTCGATGCCTTGGCCAATGCGGTTCGGCCCGCCGCCGAGAATCATCACCTTCTTCGCCGTGTTGCCTTTCACCTCGTCATCGCCGCGGTCGTAGGTCGAGTAGTAGTAAGGCGTGTAAGCCTCGAACTCGGCGGCGCAGGTATCCACGAGCCGGTAGCTCGGCACGAGGCCGAGCTTTTTCCGCAGCGCGCGAACGTCGTCCTCGGACTTCCGGGTCAAATGCGCAATTTGCCGGTCGGAGAAACCGAGCGACTTGGCTTTGACGAGCAATTCCTGATTCATTTCTGAAAGCAAACCGGGCAAAGTGAGCCACATGCAAAACCGACTGGCAAGCTCGCCGTGGCAAAATCGCGCGAAATGGAACGCAGCGCTCGCATCGGTGACCCTCCTCGGCAACGTCAGCCTCACCGCCGCCATAACGAATGACACTCCCTCGGTTACTTGGTCGCGACTGCCGCGCACCAACCTGCTTGTGTTTCACAACCGCCACGGCGAAGTATTGCCGGTCAAATCCAAGGCTAACTGGCAAAAGCGCCGCGCCGAAATCCTGCGCGGGTTCACGGAAATCGCCGGCCCGCTGCCCGGACGCGAGAAACGCTGCGCTCTCGACGTTCGCATTGAAGAAAACAAGGACTGCGGCACTTACGAGCGACGGCTCATCACCTACGCGTCCGAACCCGGCTCGCGCGTGCCGGCTTATCTGCTGATTCCAAAGGAGGCGCTGACGGCAAAGCTCAAGTTCCCCGCCGTGTTGGCGCTGCACCCCACCGACATGGAATACGGCCACCGCGTCGTGGTTGAAAAAATGCGCGACTTCTATCGGGCCTATGCCCACGACATCGCCGAACGCGGGTTCGTGGTGCTTGCCCCTGCGTATCCAGTCATGGCGAATTACCAGCCTGACCTTAAAGCGCTGGGCTACGA
>CAYIOH010000583.1:0-2947 GCA_964364975.1 uncultured Bifidobacteriaceae bacterium | reverse complement strand
CGTGTTGCGAACGAAATAGGGATTGCTGCTGCCCTTGATATACATGTGCGAAAATACATAGCCGGTATTTCGAGCAGAGCTAAATGTTTCCGTATCTATGGCGTGCACCCGTACTCCAGTGGTGGAGGGAAGTCCAATTATGGCATCAATGAACACGTACTTGACGGTGACATTCGGGCAAAGAGTTCCCCCATTGTCAATTTTCATGTGGTTCCAGGCCCCGTTGTTCGCTATTTTGAAACCATACGCAGCCCCGTCAAACCAGTCGTTCTCATTCCTGTATCCGCCATCAAAGACAAAGTAACCCCGGTTGACTGTGATTAGGGTGGCAAACACCGCCTGGCTTGTGCCGTAGCTGGCAACCCATCCGGTCTCCGTGCCGTGATCGGTGGGCGACGCCTTCTTTACCGTAATCACCGTCGTGCCAGATTGTGCGGTGTTGAACGTCCAGCTTGGATACGATCCCCCGGCGACATAATAGGTATCGCCGCGCACCAGGGTCGCCGGGAGTGACGTGTAGGCGTTGTTCCAGTCAGACCCATTACCCGCCCCGGTCGCACCTTGCCGGACATACCAGTTTGCCGCCTGGGATGGAAACGATCCACAAAGAAGCGCTGCAAGGGCGAGGGCCGCTCCACTCCCACAGAAATTCCTGCAAAACATACGCCCAAAAAAAGCAGTAACTGGGCCAAACCCAAGCCGTGTGCCAAAATAGCCCATTGCCTCAGCGAAATGCCCCCGACCGGGTTGAGTCTTCGTTTCCACTCGATTCTCAGCAAATAGTTCAAGATTCAATATCACGCTGTCAATCCTCGCATCCGGCACGAGAACCTGCGACTAGGATATTCCTCACCGCCGCCAAGGGATCCCGCTGCGCGCCTCCAGCACCTCGATATTCCCGATTTAGCAGACGCATCAAAGTGTTCATTTTCAGTACTGCCAGCGGGAACTTCTCGGACTGTCGAACGGACTAGTCCGCAAACGTGACCGTTATCGCCATGGTCGCTTCACTCGCCAAGTCTACCGCCGCAGGCATTCTTCGATCAGCTTGTCCATTCATCTGCTTTGGCATTAAGCCTTGCAGGTATTGCTTCCAATCCTCACCCGCGTCCTTGCGGACGATTCTCACCATGGCCGCAGGCATTCCTCAGACCTTATGAATAAGCGCGAATGCAGCCCGATGTATGGCCAGCAAGATTAACAATCTTTACCGTTTTCTGCGAGTGAGGTTTTTCCAGATCTCATGTCTGCGACTGCGCACAGTACCCAGGATGTTGGGAAGGGAGTTTTTGTGTCCGATACGCATGCGTAGAGAGAAGAGATCAAGGTGCATCTCCAACGGGTGACAAACAGTGACGCCTCTACCGGTCATCAGTTTCACCGCTTCCGTCACGATTGCGCATCCGACAAGAGTCGTGGTGGTGCCCAAGGACCCGACGCTTATTTCCTTACCAGTATCCATGCTGTCAACAAACGTCTGGGTAGCAGTCGAAAAATCTACCCGCGACGCGTCAAGAAACGGCGCGGTCAGCCGATTGAGAATTCGCGACCTGAACGGTTCGTTGTATTTCCGCTGCGCTGGATTCCGGTAGTCGAAAACCCGTATCTTAATACCGGTCATCTTCCATCCGTGCCCTTCCACCACCGGCACGCGATGGCGGTGGGCGTTGTTATGGATCAGATAGAATCCGGACCGGGTGTCTGAGGCGTTCACGACAAGGGACGCACCTTTGACAAACGATTCGGCATTTGCCAATGTTAATTTTTCGTTGATTACGCTCTCAATGGTCGCAAAGGGATTGATTTCACAAATCCGCTCGGCGGCAACTTCTGCCTTCCAACGGCCAATGGTTTTTGATGTTGCGAAAATCTGGCGATTGATATTGGAGAGTTCGTAGGTGTCCATGTCAAGCAACCTGAACCGCGGAATGCCCCAGCGCGCAAGCAACTCCGCCACCATTGATCCGCTGGCCCCCACGCCTACAATTGCAACCGTAGCACCCTTCAACCGGTTCAACGCGTCCGCGTCAAGGTAGTGCTTGGTTCGGTCAAGCATCCCATCAACGTACGAATCCGCGGTCATAGAACGTATATCCATATCTGCTATTCCATAGAAAAATGCCAAACGATTAACAACTAGACGCCTCAACACCACATGGGAATAAGGATGGGGACAGGCTTGAGTTGGCTGAGTTAACAATCAGCATTGTTATGTGCCAACTCAGCGTTTATCTAACCAGACTTTCAGGGTCAACAAACGTGAGAATTGTTCGACGCCGTCATGACCACAAAACATTTCGATCCGGCGCTCAAACGGATTGTAGCCGAGAATTTCCCGAAAGAGTTCGCTTGCGAGTTCATTTGGCTGCAGCCATAGCTCTCGAATCACCCGGCTATGATGAAGATAGTGTTCCCAATTTGGCCACGATCCCCGTGTAGCGATTTTCTTTCGGAAGTGCTTGGCAAAGCGGCTTCGAAGACCGGCCACATAGCTGTGGAGGACTAGCTCAAAACCTTGGGCACGCACTCTAGCTCCGGTATTTGCGTTCGGAATGTCGGCGACCGTCCGCCCACACATGAGTTCGACAGCCTTTGAGTATATTGAACAATTCAACTTCCCGTCCGGAGGCATCCGCATGTATACCTTAAGCAAGTCCGCATCCACCGTGGGCAGATCCCAAGGCAAAACCCGCTGCGGAACGGTTGTTTCCGCGTTGTCCGGTTCGTAGCATAAAGGAAACAGTCGCCGCCTTTCCCGTTCAAGCCTGCCTTCTGGAGTTGCATCTTCTTGAATTGAAGCAGGATAGAGCTCATCTAATCTCTCTCTGACGTTGCCGGCCAGTGGAGAGTCATACAAATAGACCGGACGATACCAATCGTAAGTGAAAGGCGCGAGCTGATCCAAACGGGTCACCGGATGAGGTCTTCGATCGAGATAACGGCGAGC
>CAYIOH010000582.1:0-2948 GCA_964364975.1 uncultured Bifidobacteriaceae bacterium | reverse complement strand
TTTTAGACGTGCGTAAGCGCCAGCCCAGGGGAGGGGGCGGGTTTATTTATTAACCCGTCCAAAAATGGTATGTGGTGGGGGTGGCACTCCCGCGCTCCGCAAAGTCACCTTCGACGGCGGTGTGTTCATTCGCCCGACAATCATTCTGTGCGATTCGTTCAAGCATCCGCTGGCGAACCGCGAGTTTCTTTGTCCCTACGCCAGTGTCGTTCTAGTGCCGCAAGGCGAGATGCTCAAACAAATCGGCTATACGCTCGCCTGCACAGCCATCACGAAAGACGCCGCGTTCATTGCGCAACTCATGTCCTGCCCGCACATCGGACGGCTGAACATCGGCCCGGTCTCCACGATGGAAATCTCGTGGGATCAACCGCACGAAGGAAACATGTTCGAGTTCCTCTGGCTGCGTCGCAGCATTGAGCGGCAGTGGTGAGGGCGGCGCAGGGTCCCCGTGGAGTTGGCGACCGCCTTGCTGTTCGTTTTGAATTTAAAAGAATCCCCGAGCCGCCTATTCTCGCGGCGTGCCAACGACGCTTTTGCGCGCGAATCAAGCGTTCCAAGCGCTCGAAATTCCGGCCGGGAAACACGAAGTCGTGCTCAAGTATGAAGGCCGGACGTTCCGGTTGGGGGTGGTAATTTTGGGAGTGGCGGCTGTGTGCGCGGCGTTTTGGTTGCGAGGGAAAAAGCGCACGGAAAAGTGAGCCGGTAAATGGCGCGGGCTTACGGCTTGCCCGTTTCCTTGGTGAACGCGTTCACCATTTTGATTTTCGCTTCCTTCGCCGCGTCCATCACCTTCACGATCTGACCCCACGGCGCGGCCTTGTCCGCGCTGATGGCCATCTTTAGTTCGGGATTTTGTTGCGCGCGCGTAATCAGTTCGCTTCGCAAACGGTCCACTGTCACCGGCGTCCTGTCGGTGCCGAGCCACAGGTTGCCTTTCTCATCCACGCTAACGACCAGCGGCGTAGTCTCGTGCGCGCCGGTTTTCATCGCCTGCGTGGATTCCGGCAGCGCGAGCCGCAGCGCGGGTTGCTGCTTGAAGGTCGTCGTCACCATCAGAAAAATCAGCAGGACAATCAGCACGTCAATCAACGCGACGATGATGACGGTCGGAGTCTGGTGCCGTTTGCGGATGAAGAAGCGCATGGCTAAATGGGTCGAGGGTCAAGTGACGAGAGTCGAGAGCCCGGCGTTTGGAGTTTCACCCTCGCTCCTTGCTCGATTGCATATTTCTTCACTTCTTTTTCTCCCCGTACTGCCGCCGGATGAACTCGTCGCACAGCGTTTCCATTTCCACGGCGAGCATCTCGACTTTCTTGGTGTAATAGCTCCACGTGATCAGCGCCGGAATCGCGATGAGCAGCCCGGCGAGCGTGGCCCGGAGAATGAGCGCGACGCCTTGCGCCAGCTTCGTCGGGTCAATCTGACCGGCCAGTCCCACTTCACCGAACGCCGTCATCATGCCGACGATGGTGCCCACGAGTCCGAGCAACGGCGCGATGCCGACGATGATTTCCAGCACGACCAGTCCGCGCTCCAAGCGGACGATTTCGTGGCGAGCCTTCGTTTGCAACGCATCCACGTTTTCGGCCTGCGGGCGGTCCAGATGCTCGGCCGCTTGGAGCAGCAGCCGGCTCAAGGGTGAGGGTTTCTGCCGACAGACCCGTTGGAGCACGGCCACGTCCGCGCTCGACTGGCACGATTCAACCGCCGACTCGACTTCCGGCGGCACGACTTTTTGCCAGCGCAACGCCAGACCGCGCTCGACGATGAACGCCAAGCCGACAATCGAGGTCAGCGGCAGCATGAAATAAAGAACCAGGGCTTCCATATAGTTTATTTGTTGACCAGTGTGGCTAGTCGCCGTTCAAGGCTAGTTGTAATAGAACGTGAATTGAATCGGGCGCGAATCGCTGCCCACCATCAGCCGCATTTCGCGCGGCCACTTCTCGAATGGCGCCGGGTCAAGCACCGCTTTCTGGCAAAGCAATCCCAGCATTTCCCCGACGGTGCTTTCGGCAACCTTCATATCGGTGATGCGTCCGTCGTAATTCAAGTGAAATTGCAGAACCACCTTGCCGGCCCGGTAGCCGTCGTACTTGATGTTGTCCAGCAAATCATACCAGCGCTGCGACACCGCTTCTATGAACGCCCGATCATACGCGCCAAACGAAGTTCCCTTGGCGTCCACCATGGCCAACTCCGCCCGCCGTGGCACGCCGCCTTCCTGTTTCATCTTTTGTCCGGGCACGCGGTCTATGTGCCGGCGGGCGAGCGCTTCCCTGATCGTGCGCGGTCGGGGTTGCTCGGCGTCGCCGCTGTCCGGGCGCGGATTCAAATCCGGTTTGGCCATCGTCAGATCGCCCGGCGACAACATGGGTTTGGGTCTGGTTTCTGATTGGTCTTGTGCGGCAGGCGGCGATGGCTGGAGCTTTTCAAACTTTTCGCGCGGCACGTCCTCGGTTTTGGGCACCTGCGTTTGCGCGCCGGTGATTTTGGGTGCGTCCGTGGCGTCGGCCGTGTCGGGATTAGCCGCCCGCGAACTGTGGCTGGAATAATACTTTGCATTCTTGGGCGGTTCGGTGACGGCGTGCTGTGGGTTCACGTTGATAAAAACCAACGGTGCTTCCCGGTCCTTCGGTGGTTGTTCCTTCTTCGCGGCTTTTGGTAGCGAGGTGATGGCCTTGACCCACGCGGGCAAATGAATTCTTTCCCAAACCTGAAATTTCTTGCCGGCTTCGTAAGTTCCCCATGCCAGCAGGTGCAACGCAAGCGACAGCGCGAAGGCCCAGGCCAACCTCGACGATTCGAGATGGTCCAGGCGCAACGAGATTTCCGGGGCGCTACTTGTCATAATGCAGTGATTAGCTTGCCGCACGGACGCAGTGCGGGCAACTGTTTAGACTCGTGGTGGCGATTTGAGGTCAACACTAACTTCCGACATATTG
>CAYIOH010000581.1:0-2958 GCA_964364975.1 uncultured Bifidobacteriaceae bacterium | reverse complement strand
ACCATTGAATTGTAACCAATTACTGTTGTGGAACTTATAGCCGGCCACTTGTGAGTTTCCTTGTGAGATCGTCGTTCACGGGTAACGCTTCTTCAGTTTCTGTAAATCAGACACCGCATCCGCAATAAGATTTCGTATCAGGCGCACGCGTTCGGCGTGCTCCATTTGGCTCGCGGCTTGTTGTCTTCGCCAAGCACGCTCCGCGTTTTCTGCCGCGAGGCGAAGTTGTTCAACTTGCAATCTCTCCTCCTGTGCGAATTGAGCGTTCTTTTCGATACGGAGTTGTTCTTCAAGCAGGGTGACTTGCTTGTTCTGAAGAGCAACTTGCTGGTTGTGGGAGGCGATTTGTTGGTTTTGTCCTTGAAGCAGGGCTTGACGCTGTCGGATTCCAGCAATTCCTGAAATGAACAACATGTGTCCGGCCTGTTCGTTCAAATTGTCCTGAAAATCGAAGTCCATAATTCAGTCCTGTTTAGGCTGCGCCTCCGGGCAAACACAGTCAAGTTTTTGGATGCGGCCAATGATCTGGCGTTGCTCAAGGCGGAGGGGTGGTTCGCGGCGTTGCCGGTGGCGGCTAGTCGCGGGGTGAAGTTGGGCGGCACGGTGGCCACGGTCGGTTTTCCCAAACAGGATTTTAATGAGGAAACCAGGAAGGCAGGAGAAAATTCAGGTTCATGGTTTCATGGATTCCTTATCTGAAGTCGGCAGAGTATCCGGGCCGCCAGCGGAATTGGGTTTGCCAAACGGGGCGGATACCTTATTTTATCCATCATTCAGCCTCTTCATTTGCGCACGGGTCGCCTGTTGAATAGTTTTCGACGGCGGCCCCAGGCTTGGGTTGCGGCTGGATTGAACGATGACGGCAGACCGACGTAAATCAGACTTCGCGAACGCAGCAGTTCTTGCCGCGTTGTCGCTCTTGCTCTGCCCGGCGTTGACGACAGCGACCGACGCGCCGTCGAACCTCCCCACGAAGATTGAGTTCAACCAGCACATCCGCCCGATTCTTTCGGGCACGTGTTTTCACTGTCATGGGTTCGATTCCAGCACGCGCAAGGCGGATATGCGGCTCGACACCATTGAGGGAGCAACCGCAGAGCACAAAGGCCGTCATGCCATCACGCCGGGCGATCTTCAAGGTAGTGAACTCTGGCGGCGCATCAACGCTACCGCCGCAGATGAGCACATGCCGCCGCCCGATTCGGGCAAGAAACTGACCGCCTCCCAAATCGGCTTGCTAAAACGCTGGATCGAACAAGGCGCGGTTTACCAGAAGCACTGGGCGTTTGAACCGCCCCGGCATCTCCCGCCGCCGCCGGTGCGCAGGACCGACTGGCCGCGCAATGACGTGGATCGCTTCATCCTCGCGAAGCTGGAATCGCAGCAGTTCGAACCCTCCGGCGAAGCGACGAAGGGAACACTGGTCCGCCGCGTCACGCTGGACCTCACCGGCTTGCCGCCGACGCCGGAGGAGACGGATGCGTTCGTGACCGACTCGCGACCGGACGCTTACGAACGTCTCGTGGACCGCTTGCTGGCATCGCCGCGCTACGGCGAGCACATGGCGCGCTATTGGCTCGACATGGCGCGCTATGGCGACACGCATGGATTGCACCTCGACAACGAGCGTTCCATCTGGCCTTACCGCGACTGGGTGGTCCGCGCCTTCAACCGCAACCTGCCGTTCGACCAGTTCACGATCGAGCAACTGGGCGGCGACCTGCTTCCGAATCCCACGCCGGACCAACTTGTGGCCTCCGGCTTCAACCGCTGCAACGTCAGCACCAGCGAGGGCGGCGCGATTGATGAGGAGTTCCAGGTCCGCTATGCCGTGGACCGCGTCGAGACCACGTCCGCCACGTGGCTCGGGCTCACGATGGGTTGCGCCGTCTGCCACGATCACAAGCTCGATCCCATCACGCAGAAGGAGTTTTACCAGGTCTTCACCCTCTTCAACAACATCGCCGAGAAGCCGATGGACGGAAACGCGCTTTTGCCACCGCCGTCCATGCCCCTGCCCACGCCTGAGCAAGCGAAGCAACAACAGGAACTCAGCGCCCGCCGCACTGCTCTCGAGGAAAAAATCCGCACCGCCGTGATGGCGCAGGATTACACCGATCCCGCCTTGCTGACCAACGCGCCGAAAACCAGCCCGCACGAAATCGTGTGGGTTGACGACGATTTCCCTCCGAAGGCCGCCGTGGAGTTCAACGAGGGCACACCGACCAACCGCTGGATCACAAAGGACGAGGGGCCGGTGTTCAGCGGGCAGCGTGCGCTGTTACGAACCGGCAAGGGCATTCATCAGACGTTCTTCCCCGAGTGCGGCGAACCGCTTACGGTTGGTGCGGGCGACAAATTCTTCGCGCACGTGTATCTCGATCCGAAAGACCCGCCCAAAGCTGTGATGCTCCAGTTCCACGTCGGCGGTGGCTGGTC
This sequence comes from uncultured Bifidobacteriaceae bacterium, assembly GCA_964364975.1. Classification (GTDB taxonomy): domain Bacteria; phylum Verrucomicrobiota; class Verrucomicrobiia; order Limisphaerales; family JADLHS01; genus JALOTT01. Next base: position 519 of record CAYIOH010000581.1, on the reverse strand, counting down.
GCGGCGCGCGAACTGGGGAGACGCCGACGCAATCGGTTACGGCCGCAAAGGCACGACGGAGAAGGTGCAGATGGGCAAACTGCCTGCCGCCGGCCAATGGGTGCGTCTCGAAGCGGACGCTGCGCGGCTCGGCTTGCAACCCGGCACGAAGATCGCCGGCGAGGCGTTCACTCTCTTCGATGGCACGGTGTGGTGGGACAAGGCTGGCCAGCTTTCGGTCAACGACCCGGCGCGGGATCCAGGACAGTCACTCGCGGCGTGGGAGGAGTCCGAGCGTGCGCTGGGCAAGGAGTCGGCCGCGCCCCAAGTCATCAAGGATCTTTTGAAGGCAGACCTCGCCAAGCGGAGTGACGCTGACCGTGCGGCGCTCCGCGCCTTCTTCCTCATCAACGTCTATGCCGCGACAAACCCCGCCGTCGCACAAATGCGCGAGGAGATGAAAACGGTGGACGAACAGCGCGCGACCCTCGACAAGGAAATCCCCGCCACGATGATGTCGAAGGTGAACCCCTTTTTTGC
>CAYIOH010000580.1:0-2979 GCA_964364975.1 uncultured Bifidobacteriaceae bacterium | reverse complement strand
GCAGCCGCAGCCGTCGCCGCTCCGGCCATCGCGTACGCCCAGGCCAAGCAAACCTTCAACGCCGTGATTATCGGCGTGGGCGGTCGTGGCGGCGGTGCGGGCAAGAATTTCCTGGATGCCGCCAAGGCGGTCGGTGTGGACGCCAAAATCGTGGCCGTGGCGGACATTTTTCCCGAGCAAGCTGCGAGCGGCACGAAGAATTTTGGCGTGCCCGCCGAGAAGTGCTTCAGCGGTTTCGACGCCTTCCAAAAGGCGCTCGCCGAGCCGGGCGTCAATTGCGCCATCCTCGCCGCGCCCCCGGGTTTCCGTCCGCCGCACTTCCGCGCCTGCATCGAGGCGGGCAAGCACGTTTTCATGGAAAAACCCGTGGCGGTGGACGGTCCCGGTTGCCAGATCATGTATGCGGCTGGCGAAGAGGCGAAAAAGAAGAACCTCAAAGTCGTCGCCGGCACCCAACGCCGTCACCAGGCCGGCTATATCGAAACCATCAAGCGCATTCAGGATGGCGCGATTGGCGACGTCACCGATCTGCGTGCCTATTGGGTCAACGGCGGGCCGATCTGGCATCGCGCCGAACAGGAGGCAAAGGCCACCACCGATTTGGAGCGTCAGATTCGCAACTGGTATCACTACATCTGGTTGTGTGGCGATCACGTTTGCGAACAGCACGTTCACAACCTTGACGTTTGCAACTGGATCACCGGTGCGCATCCGGTGAAAGCCTGGGGCATGGGCGCACGCCAGCAGCTCGGCGACAAGTCCGGCGAAATCTGGGACAACTTCGCCGTCGAATTCGAATACGCCGGCGGCCTGCGCATCCACAGTTATTGCGGCCAGATCAAACGCGACTTTTCCTCCGTCAGCGAGGCCGTCGTCGGCAGCAACGGCACGGCCAATCCCGCAGGCAACATCCTGCCGAAAACCGGACAACGCTGGCGTTTCGCCAGGGAAGGGGCCACCGACCCCTACCTGCAGGAGCACATTGACCTCATCAACGCGATTATTCATGACACCGAATTGAACGAGGCCAGGCAGGTCACGGACAGCACGCTTACCGCGCTCATGGGACGCGAGGCGGCTTACGGCGGTTCGGTCGTCGAGTGGGACGACATGTTGAACTCCAAATTCCATTACGGCCCGGACTTGCTTTACACCGACGCGGCCAGGATGACGTGGGGCGCGTTCCGCACCTTGAAACCGCCGATGCCCAACCAGCACGACATTTTCAAAGACAAAGCCGAATTGCCGACGGTGTAATACGGAGCGCGGACCGCCTAGTCCGCGAGACTCGATTGGGTTGGCCGGACGGCGCGGACAAAGCTGTCCGCGCTTCCGGCTTGTGGTGATCAGGCGCATGCGGATTCTCCAGGCTTGATTGGGCTTGATTCACCTTGATTCAGTTTGATCCCGATCTGAAGGAGATGCTGAAGCTTCTCCGCAGACACTCCGGCGGCCTCGGCTTGCTCCGGTGTGACCGCTGACAGGAACGCGATCACCTCCGCAGGCACCTTTCCGGTCTCCTTCGCCTTGCGCTCGTACAGGTCGCCAAGCACTGTGGCCAGCAGCAGTCCTTGCAACGGCCCCAACTGCTTGGCCGCCTGCTTTTCTCCTTCTCTCGCCTGCTGTTCCGCCGTCCAGCGCTCCTGCTCGACGCGCAGGCGTGCCGCGCTGTGAGCACCCCGCCTCAATGGTACCACTTCCTGGCTGAACGCGCTCAACGCGCGAAGGCTGCGATGAAATTCCTCGCTGGGCTCGCCGTCCCACCCGGCCAGCAGGGCGGCGTAACGCGCAACAAGCACAGTGGCCAGCTCGTCGGCCAGTGAATCTCCCACCGTGTCCTCGACCTCGGAGGCGAGGTTAGACAGGCCGCATGCTCGCGCCAGGGTGTCGTGACGAAAAACCCAGTCGCGGTAGCCGCCCTGCCGCCAGGTGGTCAGGTTCTGCTCGTTGATGGGCTGGCCGCTGAATTCCGCTGCCAACACCGCCTTCACCTCCGCCAATCCATTCAACCATTCCACCAGTTGTTTGCCTTGGTCCCCGTCTTCAAGCCGGCGGTTCAACTGTTCCCGGACATCTTTCGGTAGCCGGGCGATTTTTCCATTGCGGGTCATATATATTTCCCCCGAATGTAACGGTTGTAATATGTGCCCAGGGACGCCGCGTTCATCAATCCGTAGAACACAGTTTCCGGCACGCCGGGATGGGTGTAGATGGTGTCGCTGGTGTGGAAGAGCACTGCCAGCGTACCATCCTCGTAACCAATGGCCGCGATCGCCGATGAACTGACTGAGATCATGCTCACGGACGCAAAAGAACACAAAAGGAAGAATCCGACTAGACGCTCCGAAACCGCCTCCTATTTTCCGAGTGCCCGTGAAATCGGTAGCTATTTGGCCGGTAGTAGCGCTGCGTTTCGGGCGCGGTTTGCTTTCGTTTCCCAGCTTTTCGGGAAACGTTTTTCTGTATCGGCGTACCCGACAATGGAACGATAATCTTTCAGAGCCTCCCGGCGCTCATCATACCACTTTCGATTTTGGTAATGATTCCATGCGTCGGGGAGAATACGTTTGAGTTCGGAAAGCGTGTAGTGATGCAGCAACCGCATCATTCCGAGACGCTCCAATGATACGAGGACGTCACGATTCTTTTTGCCGCGGCGATCCCAACGTTTTATGTGTGTCATGTCTGCTGGCTCTAACTGGTCCAGAGTTTGTTTAATTGCCGCAAGTATCCGTTTCTTGCTGTGACTCCAGTTGATAGTTAGCAGGACGCTGGTGTATTCGGAAAAGTCGAACTTCAACGGCGAGCCGCGATCTAGCTTGGCCTTCTCAAAATGCCCAACGGCGTCCCACCAGGAGCCGATCTTCACCACGTTCTCATTTCTGTTGCGATTGAAAATGTCACAAAGGCGGTGACGCTCCGTTTCTGGCAGGCAAAGCCACGGCACGTCATGATTTTCGAGTAGTGGCCGGAGACAAC
>CAYIOH010000579.1:0-2984 GCA_964364975.1 uncultured Bifidobacteriaceae bacterium | reverse complement strand
ACGGCGGTTCGCGTGTACGAGGACCAGACCCGCGCCGGACCGGAGCGCGTGGTGATCATCACTCAAGCGGTAGATGGAAAGAGGCCTACGAAGTTCATCAATTTCGTCAGTTGATTTACGCACACAACGCGGTGGGCCGCGCAAAACTTCTCGAGGAACTTCCTGCGCGCATACGCAAGGCGATGGAAGCGAGCGCCGATCAGGAATTCTGGAATGTCATTCGCGGTCGCTTGCCTCGAACGCGGATGATCGTGCGCGATTTGCAACGCCTAATTGACAATGCCAAGCCAAGAGGACTCAAGGGCACCACGATCCGCATCGCCGCAGGCTTGAGTTCGCTTGCAATCAGCAACAACGAACCCGGTGATTCCAAGCAGGGGATCGAGTATCGCGACGCCTTGCTGACCGAAAGGGACACGCTGCGGAAGGCACTGCTGGGTGGTGCGAAGCTAAAGGCAGTGCTAAACCCTCCCCGACGCTTTACTCAGGCGATGCAGCCCGAACGATTGCGTGTGCGCTACAAACGACTGATCAGCCTACTCGAAGGCCGCAGCGACATCCGGCGCAATCCGAAAACCACTGCTGAGGATGTGAGAGCAATGAAGCAGTGCGAGTTTGCGCTTTCACCGGTGCCAATGCCAAACGTCTTTATCATCGGAGAGGAAGTTGCCTATGAAGGAATGAAGCGTGGCGGGACCGGCGGATTCGAGATGACTCACTGCGAAACGAGCGCGGAAGGACTGAGTGAATTGATAAATCAGTTCGACCGGTTCTTCGAGGAGAGCCACGATGAAATGGTTCGCGCCCATCCGCCGGACGGGCGGCTGGCGGAGCAACTGCGGAAATTCTATCGCGAGGCGACCGGGGTTGGCGTCGCTCAGAAGTGAACGATCCCGCTCGCCACCGCACGCACCGACATCCACCTCCACAGCGCCTGGCTCTTTTTTCGCACCCGATCTTATCCGTGGAAATCCCCGCAGGCTGACCTCGCTGCCGCCGAGAAACTCATCAGCGACTGCGGCTTTAGCGCGCCATTCAGGTCGGGGCGTAGCCGGTTTGCTTGACTCGGTTGGACTCTGGCGACAGCTTCTTTGTCATGTGCGTGACACCGTCCGCAAATCCAACGGTGACCGTTCCTCCCGGTGTTTCGCGGGCGTTTCGGATGCTGGTGGTTGATCCGAACGAGAGGCCGCGCGAGGCAATCCAACTCATAATGCGTCTGAAGTTTCCCCGCGTTGACCTCGATGATGTGCCGGCTGCGCGGACGGCGATGCAACGACTGGCAGAGCGAGAATACGACTTGTTGCTGACCGAATCCTGGCTGCCCGGCGGGAGTGGACTGGAACTGATCCGCCACGTCCGCGCCAATCACCCACGGGTTTCATGCGCGGTCATGACGGCGTTCGACCCGGTTCTAACCTGCAAGGAGATTCGCGATCTGCGGCCCATCTTCTCATTGATGAAGCCATTCGCCGTGGATGACTTCGTTGGTGGCGTGCGGCGGGCGATATATTTACAAGGGAGTGCGTTGACCTGGACATGGTAGGGACGCGTTCCACCCGCGTCCCAAAACTCCGGGCGAAAATATGAGGACGTGGTGGAACACGTCCCTACCAGCGGAGGAAGCAGGTCATTGGATGAACTGCCCATCCAAAGGTTGTTCTGGCAACGACTCTACTTCTTCTTCGCCCGGACGCCCGGCGCGTAGCTGGCAAAAAACCGGTCGAACCCCGGCCGCAGCTTCAAAGAACGAACCTTGTCGAGCGGCAGCCACTGGTATTCATCATGTTCGTCGGAGAGGATAACCTTGGTGCTTTGGGTGCGGCCTTCGAGGATTAACATCGCAACCCGCACGCCGGGGACGGATCCTTCCGCCGCGCCAGCCACACCGGTGAGCGTGACTTCCAGGCCGCTTTCCTCGAAGACTTCGACCAGCGCGGTGTTGGCGAACGTTTCGCCGGGTGCCTGTTTGCCCCCGGGCAATTCCCAACATCCGGGGAAATGATTCCGGGTGCGGGTCCGTCGCAGCAGTAGAATGCGTCCCCGTGCGTCGCGCACGACGGTGTACACGGCAAGGGCCCAGCGGGCCGGCGTAGTGTTCCTTTTCATGATGGGAGAGAGAGCATCATTTCTAGCGGGTCCACGCAAGCGCAATGTCAGGGCAATCTCCGGAATCAGATTTTTTGACTTATTTGGTTTGATTGGCTGGCGTAGGTCAGTCACGCTTCGAGACATGGCTCTATGAGCAAGCCCTTCAAACTCGCGGTCAAGGCGGTCATTCTCGATCAGGAGAAACGTTGTCTGTTGATCCGCCGTTCGTCCGCCAACCGCAACTTCGTCGGCAAATGGGAATGGCCCGGCGGCAAGGCTGATCCGGGCGAGGATTTCACCACGGTGGTCTTCCGCGAAACGCGCGAAGAAACCGCGCTCGAAATCGAGATCACCGGTCTGGCCGGCGCGATGTGTTTTGAGATGCCGGCCAGCCACATCGTGCTGTTGTGTCTGGAGGTTCGGCGTCTCGGCGGCGAGATTCAGTTGAGCGAGGAGCACGACAATTTTGCCTGGGTGCCGCTGGCGGAACTGGACCGGTGGGATTTGCCCGAACACAACAAACCGTTCATGCTCGAATACGCACAAAAGAAAGGAGCCACCAAATGAGCCTGTCTATCACACCAGTAGAACTCGGCCGGCAAATATCGGCCTACGAAAGCGAATTCCCCCGCTACGAAACCTATCAAAAAGTTCTCGACCGCGTTTTCAAGAAGGCGTTTCCAGCATCTGTGGTTCAGGCGCGGGCCAAGGAAGTCTCCAGTTTCGCCGAAAAAGCCGCGCGGAAGTACGACAAATACCCGGACGCCGTCCGCATGATGACCGACTTGTGCGGCGCACGCGTCATCGTCCAGACCCTCGACCAGATCACCGCCGTCCGCGATTTCATCAAGGCGAATTTCCTGGTCGTTGAATTCGATGATAAATCGAAGAGC
>CAYIOH010000578.1:795-2985 GCA_964364975.1 uncultured Bifidobacteriaceae bacterium | reverse complement strand
CCTCTCCCCAAGTGATGGGGAGAGGGTGGCCGAAGGCCGGGAGAGGGGAACCTTACGGCACTTGATGCTCCACAATTTCGCTCGGCTGGCTTTCGCCACGGGCGTTGAGAGCCGACACCTTCACGCGGACGTGTGCGCCCGACGTGAACGTGTTCAAGTCCGCATCGCTGTCCGCGACCGTGGTGGCCAGGACAAAGTCATTGTCCACGCCCACGACCTGTTTATAGACGCGATAACGTTCCGCGCGCGGCGCATCGGCCCAGTCGGCCACCAGATGTCCTGCCGCGCCGCCATTCACGATGAGGGCGGACGGTACTTCCGGCATCCGTTCGTCATTTGGCACCCGGAAACCGAAGTCCAACCAGCGCTCGTCAGTATCACCGATCAATTGCGTCAATTCGCCAACCAGCCCGCGCAGCCGGTTGCGCAAGGCTTCCTCGGTCGTATCCCGCGCATCCCGCTTGCCGCGTTGGTCGCCACGGCCTGCGTTCACCGCGCTGACCGCCGTCGAGAGAGCCTCGTGCAACGCCGCCGCTTGCGCGTGCGTCACGTTCAAAGCCGCCACCTCGTGCGTGGGGTGCGCCGTGAAGTAAAGCTCCAGACTCTTGAGCAATTCCATGCGTTTGGAGAGGGTGCTCGGAACGGCGAGCGACTGGCTCGCGAAGCCCGCCTCATCCCACGCCTGCGAATAACTCGCGCCGAGCTTGGTCTTGAGGACATCGCGCGCCGCCGTGATGAATTGCACGGCATTGGCGTCGGCGGTGTCCTGTGCGTCGGTCGTGGACAGTTTGGCGGATTTGGCCGCTTGGAACTGATTGTTGGCCGCGCGCGCCGCAGTCAACTCCCCGCGCAACACCGCTTCGGTGTTGTGCATGATTCCGATGGTGGATTCATGCGTGTGCAGGCCATCGGCAGCCTTCTCACACAACGTAAACAGGTCGCTCAGCGACCTGGGCAATGCATTGTTCATAGTACAGACCTTTCGTGTTGATTGTTTACTGCGGTACGACTCTTACGGCGATGCGACATGCGCAAACGGCGCACGGGCGGGGAGCAATGCAAAGCTCGTGCCAGCGAAAGGTGACTGCGCCCGTGGCGAGTGGTTTTGCGAAGATTGAAACGCAAAATGCACCACTTGCGCGGCCATGGACAAACAAAATGCGGCCCGGAAAAACTGTTACCCTGCGTTCAACGCGGAACAATGTGTCGTTTATCTGGACGATATACCGACGTTATCCAGCAAATCGAGGCAGAACAAGAATCTTGTCTCGCAACAACGGCACACTTCTGGAATAAATCGAGGCGACATAGCTGGGGCAGTCGCATCCATGACCGAAAGCGAATTGGGCGTGCTGAGTGAAGAACTCCAAACCGCGCCCTTGTGTTGACCGGGACAGCGCCACGAGGCGGGCAAGGCGTTTGGATGTTCAGTGTGACGTAGGCGAGCTTTGCTTCGTTTCGAGAAGCGTTCGTAGCCGAGAAGCTGTTCCAGCGTTCAATTTTCTTGGCACCACCGGTGCTATGCTTGGCGTGTCGAGTTCAATTCCGTAAGCTGCTTCGGTATTGTTTTTCAAATGGGTGACAAATGTCATGCCATTGGTTGCCGTTCACTCACTGGATTTTCCGGGGAGCGTTCAGTTACCGATATCAAGAACCTGTTCGCGGCATCGCTCACTTGCCCGGATAATACCGGAGAGAGTTAGGAGTAACGACAACGACTGAAAACCTTCCGGGACCTCGTGGTGTGGCATGGAAGGTGATAGCCAACTCATTCTTTGCTCGTTCGGTGACTTCGACTATGAAAGACTCCGGAAGACAGCCTATCGACTTCAGGAAAACAGCCGCTGAGACAACCGCTTTACCCTCCGAAATCTGCACTGATTCTTGACTTATCGTATTTGCCTTGCTCTCTCGAAGAGTGACAACTCCCTTGTCATCAGATTCGACCGTCGCGTAAGAACTGCCGATTTTATCGGTCTTCTTACTGACCGCGAAGAATTCAACAATGCAGGGACTGTTAGATTCCTTTTTCAAGGTCACGAGGGTTGGATTGATGAGAAGATTCTTGTTGGACACGAGCGACAGTGCCAAAACCATCTGGTCCATTCGATCTTTGATTTCAGGTGGTTCCACTGTTACGTACTCAACATGTTCATTCCGGTTTTCTGCGGCTAAGATCACGGTGTCACC
>CAYIOH010000578.1:0-785 GCA_964364975.1 uncultured Bifidobacteriaceae bacterium | reverse complement strand
GTGTCACCACCGACGTAAGTTAATGAAAGCAGGGCAAAAAACAACGAGAGTTTGACAATTGTTATCATAGCATTAAGAGAAGCATCGCTCATGCAAAGAAAGAGGTTACGGACACTTGTGGTCCTTAAGGTAATCCTCATTCTCCTTAATCGCTTCATCAAATTCCTTGTTGCATTTCGCTTTGGCGGCACCCGTCAGCTTGCCGCAGGTGTAGGGCTTTTGCTTCCTGAGGCACTCCAGTTCCTTTTTCCAAGCCTTGCATTCTCCATCCTGCCACTTCGAAGGATCATTGAACTCGGCCCATACCAGACCTCCGCCGCAGGGACATTTGGTGTGTTCGTCATGAGCTAGCTCGTGTTCGCCTATACAGTAGTCAATGCCCGAATTGTTCCCCTTAGGGGTCCACACGCAGAAGTGTTTTTTTCCGTCTTTACATATAGTACCGCCACGCTCTCCGCCGTACAGTTTGCTGTTTTTAAACTCAGCGCAGGGGCTCAGTAGGCCATAGAGGTCGATCCTAATCACGGGCGCATTTCCAAACGCTACGTACGAATTCTCATCTCGATTACTGTCATCATATAACGCCAAAGCGGATATGGTTTCACCGGAAGATACGTTCCACCCTGGCTCCCCGAGTGGATCGCGGCTGAGCCATGCCAAGTCCGTTCGACGAACTCGGTATTCATAAAGCTCAAGGTCGGTAGTTCGGTCGCAGCGTTTGGTGGAAAACAAAAACCGATTCTCGTCCGCCATCAGGCCGGTGTTGCGAATGATTGCTCCAAACG
>CAYIOH010000577.1:0-2998 GCA_964364975.1 uncultured Bifidobacteriaceae bacterium | reverse complement strand
AGAAAACATTCGCCGCAGCGGATTCCCAGTTCGCGAAAATTATCCCGACCCGAAGGCGCTGGGCGAACTCGTCCTTGCCGACCTTACGCGCGTCATCAACGACAACTGGCCCGAAGGTTCGCAGCCGGACCCGCTCGACCGCGAGGCGATGGACCACGAAGCCTACGCCCAAAGCCGCGAGCGCGTTTACATTGGACGCCAGGAATACTTTGACCGCCTCGACACCCACGCCGCCGCCAACGACACCCAACCCCTCGTCGTCCTCGGCGAGTCCGGTTCAGGCAAATCGGCGCTGCTCGCCAACTGGGTCGCGCGCTACCGGCAGGCGCATCCCGACGCCCTCGTGCTCCAGCACTACATCGGCGCGACGCCTTACAGCGCCGACTGGGCGGCGATGCTCCGGCGGCTCATGGGCGAGTTCAAGCGGCGGCTCGGCATCCAGCAGGACATCCCCGACCAGCCCGACGCCCTGCGTAGCGCCTTCCCCAACTGGCTCTACATGGCCAGTGCGAAAGTTGAGAGTTCAGAGTTGAGAGTTGAGAGTCCTGACAAGACAACGGATGCAACGGCGCATCCGTCAAAGATCATCATTGTGCTCGACGCGTTGAACCAGTTGGAAGACCGCGACGGCGCGCCGGACCTCGTGTGGCTGCCGCCCGTCCTGCCGGAGAACGTGCGGCTCATCGTCTCCACGCTGCCAGGCCGGCCGCTCGATGAAATCCAGAAACGCAACTGGCCCACGCTCAAGGTCGAACCGCTCAACGCGCGTGAACGATTAAAACTGCTGTGGCGATTTCTCCGCCAAAGCGGAAAGCGACTTTCCAAGGAAAGTCGCCGTCGCATAATTAAGGAGAACCAAGCTGCCAACCCGCTTTATCTCCGTGTCTTGCTCGATGAATTGCGTGTCTTTGGAGTTTACGAAAAACTGGATGAACGAATCGGGCATTATTTGGAAGCGAAGTCACCCTACGAACTCTATGAAAAAGTCATTGCCCGCTGGGAACAGGACTACGAAGGTGATTCGGATTTGGTGGGCGACACACTCTCGCTTCTGTGGGCCGCGCGCCGTGGCCTGACCGAAACCGAATTGCTTCAAGCGTTAGGCAAGGCGGGCGAACCTTTGCCACGCGCCAAGTGGTCGCCGCTGTTTCTCGCCATGTCCGACGCGGTCATCAGCCGAGGCGGACTGCTGACCTTCGCCCACGACTTCCTGCGAACAGCAGTGAAGAATGCTTACTTGCCGACGGAGCAAAACCAACAGCAAGCGCACTTGCGCTTGGCCGATTACTTCGAGCGGCAACCGGCCAGCCCCCGCCGAACCGACGAATTGCCCTGGCAACTGAGCGAGGCCCGCGCTTGGCAACGTCTCTACGACGTGCTGGCCAACCGCGTCTTCTTCACCGATGCATGGGGGCGCAATCCATTCGATGTGAAAACCTTTTGGGTGCAGATCGAAGCTGGCTCGCCCTTGCGGATGGTTGGAGCGTATCGTGCCCAGATAACGAGCCCTGAGGCCGAGGCTGATAAAACCTTCCTAGATTCGCTGGGGTTTCTGCTGGCAGACACAGGCCATCCCGAGGAAGCACTCCGCTTGCGTTCAGCACTGGTCGAGCATTTTAGGGACAGCGGTGACTTGAGTTACCTTTCAGCGAGCCTCAACAACCAAGCGTTGATCCTACAGGAGCGAGGAGATTTGGACAGCGCGATGGCACTGTATAAGGAACAGGAGCGGATTTGCCGGCAGTTGGAGAATCTGGGTGGCCTACAACGTAGCCTGTGTAACCAAGCGGCGATTCTTCAAACCCTTGGAGACCTGACCCAGTCCGGAGATCTGCTTGATCAAGCGGAGTGGATCTGCCGTCGGATTGGCAATCTGGACGCGCTACAAAGCATACTCGGTAACAAAGCATTACTGCTGCAAATGCGCGGGAAATATGATGAAGCGATGGCACTGTTTGATGAAGTGGAGCGGATTTGCCGGCAATTGGGCAATCTGGACGACCTGCAACGCACCGTCGCCAATCAGGCCAACATCTTTTATGCCTTCGAGGACTTGGAAAGAGCAATGACGCTCATCAAGGAATCAGAACGGATTTGCCGCCAGCTGGGTGATCTGCGTGGCGTCTCAATCAACTTAGGAAACCAGGCGGGGATTTGGCACGCCCGCAGAGATTTTGAGCGGGCGATCTCGTCGCTCAAACAGCAAGCGCAGATATGCCGGCAACTTGGAGAGATCGAATTACTCGCAACCAGTCTTGGCAACCAGGCAGTGATCTTATTGGAACTGGGGGAGGTGGACGAGGCGATGGTGCTGCTGAAAGAACAGGAGGGAATTTGCAAAAAACTAGGCGACGTCCAAGGGTTGGCCTTTTCGCTTGCGAATAGGGCACAGGCTCTCAACCGTGCGCGTCGGGCTCGGGAAGCTCTTCCACTCGCGGAAGAGGCGCATCGGCTCGCCGCCAGCCACGGCTATGCGGCCTTGGCCCGACAGTTCGAGCCGATGCTAAACGCCGTGCGGCAATCTGCACAAGGTCAGTGACCCAGCGAGTTCTCCACGCCAACCCTCAATTCCCGCACATCGAAACTTGGCGGCGAACGCGTTGAAGCGTGGACTTTGGGAAGCCGCCGAGACTTATCTTGAAAAACTCCTCCAGCAAGGCGAGCCAGTGAAAACCGTCGCGCCCGACCTCATCACCGCGCTGCTCAACGCCCACGAGACCGTCTCCCCGCACACCGTCACCCGCATCGAAACTCTCCTCGCCCAATCGGAATCCGCCGGCCACACCGCCCTCGCCGGCCCGCTTCGTAAAAAGCTCACCGCCAAACTCGCCTCCTCCCAACCCAAAAAGCCGTGGTGGAAATTTGGCCGTTGAACTATTTGAACACGCCGAGCTTTTCCGCTTCCTCAAGCGCGCCATTCCCGGAGTGTAGCAGAAGTTGTCTCTCTTCCAGATCCTTCTCCCCAATATATTTTCAGATAAGCCCCAGACTGAAGACC
>CAYIOH010000576.1:0-3005 GCA_964364975.1 uncultured Bifidobacteriaceae bacterium | reverse complement strand
AAGCTTCAGCTTGCTCCCTTCTAGGCAGGCTGAAGCCCGGACTCCAACTCAAATTGCGGACATGGCTGTCCGCGCTCCCGTTTTTGCCAGTTGCTTTTTTGCGCAGGGTTTGGTGAATTTCAGCCATGCGAAAGTCAATTTTCACTCTGGCCGCGCTGCTGGGCGCGGGTCTGGTCTCCACCAACGCCGCCCCCGGCAAAGACGAACACAAAGATAACCCGATGCTGCCCGATCAACCGTGGCGCGTCCACGACCTGAACCGTCCCGTGCCGCGCGTGGTCACGCCGGGCGCGACGTTCAGCCACGGCGCGCCGGCCCCGTCGGACGCCGTGGTGCTCTTCGACGGCACGGACCTTTCCAAGTGGAAAAGCGCCAAGGGCGAGGCGGGTTGGAAAGTGGAGAACGGCTACATGGAAGCCGTGAAGAAAGCGGGAGACATCGCCACCAAGGATGAGTTTGGCGATTTCCAACTGCACCTGGAGTTTGCCACGCCCGCAAAGGTCGGGGGCAAGAGCCAGGGGCGCGGCAACAGCGGCGTGTTCCTTTTCGGCAAATACGAAGTGCAAGTGCTCGATTCCTACGACAACCCAACCTATCCCGACGGCCAGTGCGGCGCTCTCTACGGCCAGTTCCCGCCGCTGGTGAACGCGGTCAGGAAACCCGGCGAATGGCAGAGTTACGACATCATCTTCGAAGCGCCGCGGTGGGACGACACGGGCAAACTCGTCAAACGCGGCAATGCCACCGTGCTGCTCAACGGCGTGGTGCTGCATCTCAAAAAGGAATTCATTGGCGAGACGAGACACGCCGAAGTTGGCACTTACGGCAAGCCGCAATCGCGCGGGCCGATCGGGTTGCAGGACCACGGCAACCCGATGCGATTCCGCAACATCTGGATTCGCAACCTCGGCGAATACGACAAGCCGTAGCCAGATCTGCTTGGATTTGGCGTCAAGGTGGGGCGCGTCACTCCGTGCGCGCCGATTGATTGCCTTGGTTCAGCCCACGGCGGCTTTTTGTTTTCGGCCACCTCATGCGCGCAGACTCAACAACCCCTTGTTGACACGCAGGAAAGCCTGAAATGCTTTACGAATGGGAACGATCGGCCATGCGAAAATGATTTTGAATGGAGGCAACGCTCGCCCTCACCCCGGCCCTCTCCCCCGGGGGAGGGGGTCAGGGTGAGGGCGGTTGTGAAAACAAACTACGGCAGACGCCACCCGCCGCTGCCTTGTCGCGGCGAAGCAAGGCGAAGACGCACGACGGGCTGCAAGAAACCGGCAGCGCTGGCAATCAAGGCTTCGCCGGTTTCAGTGACGCGAGCCAGCGCTCATGGCGCGAGTGGCGCACCCAATTCCGGATGGGCACTCGCGTCCGCATCAAACCGGTGCGCAGCGTCGCTTTGTATTTGTGCCGGTGACACAGCAACGCGGCATGACCATACGTTACTCCCAGTTCCCGCGCCACGGCCGTGACGGTGAGCCCCAGCGGCAGGCTTTTGAACCGCTGCCGCCAATGGAAATGTCTCGCGGCGGAATGGCTGATATCCTGGAACTCATACCCCACCTTTTTCCCGTATTTCCTCACCATTCCCAACGTAAGCCCCGACTGCAAGGCCGCGGCTTTGGCCGAAAGTCCCGGTTTCAGCGTCCGGATTTGCCCGGTGAAGCGTTGCGCGCGTTGGATGGCGCCGTGGACCTTGGCGATTTTATACCGGCTCCGCAGTTGATGCACGGCCGACCGGTGGAGACCCATCATCCGCGCGATCTCGGCGTCGGTTTTGTCCAGGTGCCGGCGGATGACTTCGAGCCGCTGACGGGTCAGGGCATGTTGCCACTTGGGGTTCGGGTTGGTTTGCATAGACCGGCGTTATGAACCGCATTTTTTGCCGGGAACTCAAGAATTATTCAAACGCGCGCTTCGCTGCCCCTATGGCAGAATTACGGCAGACGCCAGCAACCGCGCTCGACGTGAATTAACAGTTTCATGCCGCGCAACACCTGAAGTTGCTGGCGAATCTTATCTTTAACGTGGCGGTTGTCGGGATGAAGCTGCTCCAACTCGCGGGTGAAGGCATAAACATCCTCGTTCGTGAATTCGGTTGTAGGAGACGACGTGAGGAGTCTCAAACTTACCGGCTGAGCGGGGGATTTCTTATTTAGAGACTCGTCACCTCGTCTCCTACTTTCCACGAGGCGCCGCACGATGTTCAACACGTCCAGCGTCCAGCCGCGTTCCTGGGCTTTGATTTCGCCGAGCGGTTTGACGCGGCGGAATTGCGCGCGCACTCCATGCGCGACTTCGTGTTCGTGATGATTACGCCCGCAAAAAATCTCCTTTCAGGCGTTCTCAACAAGCTTGGACAGCGTGACATTTAGGGCTTGCGCCAACCGGGCGAGCTTATCGAGCGAAATATTCTCACGTCCACGCTCAATTTCAGAAAGGTATGGCCAGCTCAGATCCGCCTTTTCAGCCAATTATTCCAAGGTCAGGCCCGCGTTGGTTCGGCAGGCGCGGATGTTTTCCCCCACGATCTTCCGATGATTGACGGCATGAGCCATTAGATGAGGGAGCGGTAAACGCCACGCCGCACAAATTTGATTACTCTGTTATCCCTTAATTCTTGAAGCGTTCTCTCAAGACTCTGCTTGGGGGTTTTGCCTGCCGAGTCCACCTCGGTGACGATGCGCGCAAGTTCGGACTCAATCAACTGCCTCCGGGTGAAAACTCGATTCCCGGTCTTCTTGGTCAACCTCCTGATCGCTTTCTCGACGCTCTCCTTCCAACCCGACCGAACTCAGCGTCGATATACCAGTCAACAAATGCCTGATGGATTTTTCCATTGTATTTCAACTCGGCACGCTCCCGAAGAAGGTCGAGAAATTCGCCGACTAGCAAGTCAAAGCTGAGTCTGTGCATGGTTTGTTTTGCAGCGTTTCCGATTGCCTGATCGCAGTAGATCAAACAGGGGATCGCGCGTCAACAGGCAGCTATTTCAGTTATTC
>CAYIOH010000575.1:0-3007 GCA_964364975.1 uncultured Bifidobacteriaceae bacterium | reverse complement strand
GCCGCGCGAGATAGGCATTTTCACCAGACCTCGCGTTTTGTTGCGCGAGATTACAGCGCCGCTGCCCTACTGCCTCCATTTTGCTTTCGTTGAGGAGCAATTCCTGAACAATAAAAGTGTTCTCAACATTCTTGATCGCGAGAACAGCAAAGAGCGACTCAAAGTGCTCATCGGCGTATTGAACAGCAAGCTGATGTCTTTCTTCTACAAGAAGCATGCCGTAAAGAGTGCTCGAACGATCTTCCCCAAGGTTGTGGTGAAAGATTTGGGGCGCTTCCCTGTTCCTGAATCGCTCTCGACAGAGAGTTGCGCGGAACTCGCAAGAATGGTGGAACAAATGCTAGCGGCGAAGAAGCAACTGGCCGCCGCGCAGAGCGACGCGGACAAGGATTTTTACGGCCACAAATGCGCCGGGCTGGACCGCCAGATTGACGCGCTCGTTTATGAGCTTTACGCCCTCACGCCCGACGAAATCAAAATTGTGGAAGGGGCAGCCGCATGAAATGTTACGTTCCAGTCGGCGACTTTGAGCGCCACACGAGTTATTGTCCAACATACTTCGCGTGGCACATTTTGGACGAGGCGCGAGATTATTTCCGCACCAGCATCCCCGAGGATTATGCGGCGGAACTTGCCCGGCGCGCCGAGACGGTTTTCGCCAAGCATCCTTTCTGGCGGCGGAAATACAAGAGTTGCTACGGCCGCGAAAATGTCTTGATGAGCATGAGGCATTGGCTGGCCTCCATATTGGCCAGGGAACGTCCCGCGCTGTTCCGCGCCTTGCCGGACAGTTTCAAGATTGGACATCCGTTGCCCCCGCACTCGCCGTTGCGCCTTAAAACAACCCACAGCCGACCCAACCCACCCGGTCCGGTGAGCCATTTCGTTCACGGTTGCGAACTCCTGGCCATCTGATGCCGATGAAACGCTTGCCTTACAGCGCCAAGGGCGGTTCACCCGCCGCGCAGAGCGACGCGGACAAGGATTTTTACGGCCACAGATGCGCCGGGCTGGACCGCCAGATTGACGCGCTGGTCTATGAGCTTTACGGCCTGACGGCAGATGAAATAAAAATCGTGGAAGGAGCCGCGCAGTGAGCACCGCCCGCATCGAGAAAGGCTCACCCATCACCGCCCCCGGCGTGCCCAAGCATTATCCCGACCCGAAGAAGCTGGTGACGGAGGATTGTATAAAACCGCCTCTTGCCCAAAAGTCATGAACCAACGACGAAAATTCCAACTATATGAAAACCGAAAAGAAAATGCGCGAAGTTGTAACCGGCACCTGCGAAGTCGCTCATGTCTCGCCGCAAGGCCTACCCACCGATGGGCCAGGTTCGGTGGTTAACTTGGTACTCGGCTTTGAGGAGGCTTTGAAACTGAACCTTGCTCTCGACGAAGCAGTACGGCGGGTCAACCGCTACAATCGAGGCACACTCGCCGGCAAGCTCGCTGGAGTGCAACTCATCGTGTATCTCGGAAAAGGACGCATCAATGTTAAAGAGGGCAAACTCCCCGCCTGAATGAAATCGAAACGTCCAGGCACCGCTTCCTCGACCAAAGCGCCCAGTCTCGAACTAACAGCAGAGGAAGTGGTCGCCCTCGCGCTGAATGAGCAGGGTTATTTGTTCCAGCACAAGCTCTTACATGTTTTGCAGGCATCAACCCAACGGAATCCTCCACTCCACAATTGGGAAGTTGAGGCTTCAGAAGTGCCAGTCTCGTTGCCCAACGGCAAAGAAACGCGCATTGACATTGTTCTACGCCGTGGCCCTGAAGGCGTACCTTGGCGGATTGCAATCGAATGCAAGCGCGCGGCTCGCGATTACAAGCGCTGGGTATTTTTCGCTGAAAATGAATATTCACGCGGCCCATCGCCACGTCTTTACTACACGGAAAAGGCGAATTTGGCGCGAGGATGGGACGGACAAGGCGAGCCCGAAATGTGGCATGGTGTGGAAACAGCCGCAGCTTCGTCGCAGTGTCCGGCATTCGACTTTGGAATTGAGGCGAGGATTGAACGGCCTGAAAAAGGAAGGCGTGCCTCCGCGACAGACGCCATTGAGGAAGCATTGCAGCAGGTTATTCTTGGCCAGACGGGCCTCGCGCTTAAACTCAGGAGTGCCTGTGTACTCAACTTTCGTCTCATCCCTTTGGTTGTAACGACTGCGGAACTTATGTCCGCGCATTTCAACGAAAACAGAGTTTCCTTAGACCGCGGAATGATAGAACCCAAAAACCTCAAGCTGGCCCCGAAGAAATGGTTGGCGGTCAACTACCGGGTCAATGATGTAATATGTGAATTTTCAAGATTCACATCGAATCGCACAGGCTCGATTGCCGATCATCTCGCTGCGCGCCAAGTGAGGACCGTATTTGTAGTGCAGTCTGAACACATCGAGCAGTTCCTTTCATGGCTGGAATCGTCCTTTCTGTCAGGTCAGGGATAATGATGACGTGCAAGATGAGGAATGTTGCTATTTCAAAATCACCCGTCCTTCATCTCGACCTGCACCGCAAATTCTTCGCGCAGATTGCGGCGGGCACGAAGCGGACGGAATATCGCTCCCGCACGCCTTACTGGCGCTCTGGCTTGTGGAGATAACCGCATCCTATGGAAAATCATCTGAAGAGGGAGGAATGGGATTTTTCAGGTTTGCCGGTGGCAGAATTGATTCCGGCGGTTTTGTGGGAAACGGGTCGGGAACGGCCTGAAGTGGATGCCACCGTCGCCACTGGACGAATGTGGCTGGAGGGGAGGTTGTCTTACAAGAGACCGCCTATGCAGAAGGACAAACGGACTGGCAAGCGTCCTCGCCACAACAGCAATTTTAGCGAAGCTGAAACAGCACGCCTCAGGGCAACCGCTGGATTCGATGCGTTCATTCCCTTCGTTGAATACTCCTGTCTTCACAGGTTGAACGCGCAGCGGCGTCGCACGGATTACGACCGGTGGCTCATGGGTTGTCTCCGGCCACTACTCGAAAATCTTGACGTGCCGTGGCTTT